>JAICSZ010000244.1 GCA_025936615.1 Pedococcus sp.
GCACCTGTGCGAGGCGCGCCTCGCGGCGCGCAGCCAACGGTATGCCGGTGCCGGCCGTCCCGAGGTCGAGTACCGCTGGGTGGGGTGACCCGGGACCACCCCCCGGGCGTCAGCCCTCGAGAGCCTTCAGCAGGGCGATGTTGAAGGACACCAGGTCGGCGTCACCGTCCTCGGCCGCCCATCGCGCCTCCATCGCGGTCACGACGTAGGACCAGGCGTAGGCGATGTCCTCGTCGATGCCCGCTGCCTCGCAGGCAACCTCCACGCGGCGGCGCACCTGCCACCGGAACGTGGAGCCGGTGCCGTACTCGTCCACCCGGTTGCGCAGCAGCGGCTGGACCTCCACACCGGGGTGGCCCGCCATGGCGTGCGGGTCGATGGCCAGCCAGGGTGGGCGACCGCTGCCGGTCCGGCTGGCGAGCACGTTCTCGTAGTGCAGGTCGGTGTGCACGAGCGTGGCGTCGCACGCCGGGTCTGCGGTGAGGTCGCGGGCCAGCCCGGTGACGCGGTCCAGCATCCGCCTCGGGAGCGCCCCCTCGGCGGCCGCGATCTTGACCAGCTGCTCGCGCGCGAACGCCGACAGCGGCCGCACGCCGGGCGGTGCCACGACGTTGAGCTGCGTCAGCAGGCTCCCCACCACGGCGCACGCGGCGTCGATGTCGAGCATCCGCAGGTCCCGGGTGGGGTCGAGCGCCTCGAGCAGCAGGGCGCCGCGGCCCGGGTCTGCGGCCACGAGCCGCACGGCACCCCGCCCGTCCCAGTGCCGCAGCACCAAGGGCTCGTCGCGTGCCTCGATGTGCGGCCAGGCCACCTTGAGCGCGAACCGCTCCCCGTGGCGCAGCACCGGCACGACGACGGCGGTCCAGCCGGTCTCGCCCGGGCCGATGGGCGTGAGCTCCCACTCGTCGAGGAGCCGCGCGAGCAGACGGGGCAGCCCGGCCTCCCACTCCGCGCCCGACGGGCCGCCCACGGCGCCCTCCTCGGCGCTGAACCGCCGCACGAGCTCGCGGAAGGCCGACGGGACCAGCGCGGCGGCCTCCTCGGGACGGGTCACTGGCCGGGAGCGACCAGGCCGGGGAATGGCTCGAGCGCGATGCCCCAGCGCGAGGCCAGCACCTCGGTCTGGGCCAGCCACTGCACGAGCGATCCCAGCGGCCCGTCACTGGCACCGGCGGAGCCGAGCTGACGGGCCACCGCCGAGCGCAGCTCGGTGAGCAGGTGCACGGCGAGGCGGCGAGCGGCGGCCGGCGTGGTCACCGTGAACGGCAGCGGGTACGCCAGGGGGGGTGGCCCGGCGGCATCGCCGGCCAGGGACTCCTGGGTGAGCGCCCGGGCCTGCAGGGCGGCGAGGGTCGAGGCGGCCAGGGTCCGCTGTGCGCCGGTCGGCGACTGCGCCGTCACCACCTGGAAGCCGTACGTGGCGGCGCGCGTGCTGTCCAGGAAGCTTGCGGCGAGCGACGGCGAGTCCCAGGCCGGGTCCGCCCAGGCGACGACCCCGCCGAGCAGCGTCGCGGCGGCAGCCCGCTGGGCGAGGGCGGCGCCGTACAGGGGCACGGCGGGCGTGACCGCCCCGGCCAGGCTGCGGAAGGACGCACCGGCCACTGCGGCGGCCTCCAGGGCAGCCAGCGACTGCGGGCCCGTGGTGGAGGAGGTGGGCCCACTCGTGGTCGCGGACGGGCTCGGGCCGGTGGTGATGGTGCTCGGACCGGAGGTCGTGGTCGGACCCGTCGTTGAGGGGCTTGGCCGGTCGAGGACCTTGTCCGGCACGGCCAGCCGGCGCAGCTCCTCACGGAGCACCCGCGACTGGTCGCGGTGCAGGCCCGCGAGCACTGCGGGCAGCGCCTTGGGTGCCCCTCCCAGGGCGGCTGCAGCCTCGGCGAGGGTGCCGCAGTCGCGCCACAGCCCGACCAGGAAGGACTCCCCGGCGATCGGCTCCCGCGTAGGGATGAGGGGCACGTGGGGGGCATCGTCCTCGAGCCGGATCCCGCACGCCCCCAACGTCACCGCCGCCAAGGCGCCCACCCCGACACGGAGAGCCACGCGCCTGCTGGGGCACGGCGGCATACCGGACGGCTCCTCGGGCATGCGCCGATCATGACATGCGCCCCGGTGCCCGCATGCGTCCCTCCTGGCACGCGGATAGAGTGGTCGGCGCAGGGCCGGGAGAACTTCAGAGAGGACGAGTCAGTGAGCGTCAAGGAGCAGATTCGTCCCGCTGTCGAGGGCCCCCTCGGAGCGCTCGGGCTGCTGGTCGAGGATGTCGCCGTGACCCCGGCTGGCCGGCGCCGACTGGTGCGGATCTGGATCGACCGCGCGGTCGACGACACCGGGCCCGACACGACCACTGCGACCGAGCCGCTCAGCCTCGACGAGGTCGCCGATGCCACCCGCGCGGTGTCCACCGCCCTCGACGAGTCCGACGCGATGGGGGAGCAGCCCTACACCCTGGAGGTCACCTCACCGGGCGTCGACCGCCCGCTGACCGCGCCGCACCACTTTCGCCGCAACGTCGGTCGGCTCCTCACCCTCACGCCCACCGAGGGCGAGGCGGTGACCGGCCGCCTGGTGCGGGCCGGCGCCGACGGGCTCACCCTCGAGGTGCCAGCGACCGCCAAGGTGCCCGCGCGCACCGAGCAGCTTCCGTATGCCGGGGTGTCCCGGGCCGCGGGGCTGGTGTAGTTCTCGCGGCCCACCACCGACCCGGGCTACGCCGCTGACGCGGCGAGCGACCGGACCCCTGAGGAGCACTGATGGACATCGACCTGGCGGCCCTGCGAGCCCTCGAGCGCGAGCGCGACATCTCCCTCGAGGTCCTGATCCCGGCGATAGAGCAGGCCCTGCTCGTCGCCTACCACCGCACCGACGGCGCCTACCGCGACGCCCGGGTCGAGCTCGCCCGCAAGAGCGGGCACGTCATCGTCTGGGCCCGCGAGGAGGTCGAGCCCGCCGAGGCCCCCGTCGTCGAGGAGGACCCCGATGAGGGCGCGCGCCCGGTGCGCGAGCTGGGACCCGAGTTCGACGACACGCCCACCGGCTTCGGGCGGATCGCCGCCTCGACCGCCCGCCAGGTCATCGTGCAACGTCTGCGCGACCTCGAGGACGAGCAGATCATGGGCGACTTCAAGGGCCGTGAGGGCGACGTGGTCGCCGGGATCATCCAGCAGAGCCCCGACCCGCGTCACGTCACCGTGGACTTCGGCACCGTGGAGGGCATCCTGCCCCTGGCCGAGCAGGTGCCGGGGGAGCGCTACGTCCACGGCGAGCGGCTCCGCTGCTTCGTCGTGTCGGTGCGCCGCGGGCCGAAGGGCCCGCAGATCGGGCTCTCACGCACCCACCCCAACCTCGTGCGCAAGCTGTTCGCGCTCGAGGTCCCGGAGATCGCCGACGGGTCGGTCGAGATCGCCGCGCTTGCCCGCGAGGCAGGCCACCGGACCAAGATCGCCGTGCACTCCAAGGTGCCGGGGCTGAACGCCAAGGGGGCCTGCATCGGCCCGATGGGGGCTCGCGTGCGTGCGGTGATGACCGAGCTGCACGGCGAGAAGATCGACATCGTCGACTGGTCCGAGGACGCGCGCACGTTCGTGGCGGCCGCGTTGTCGCCCTCGCGCGTGGTGTCGGTGGAGATCGTCGACCCCCAGCTCCGCTCGGCGCGCGTGGTCGTGCCCGACTACCAGCTGTCCCTGGCCATCGGCAAGGAGGGCCAGAACGCCCGGCTCGCGGCCAAGCTCACGGGCTGGCGGATCGACATCCGTCCTGACACCGCTCAGGGCGCGGATGGCGCTGCCCCCGGCGAGTAGGGATAGACTGGTGGTGGCCGACCGGACTGGACTCCGGCCTGATGCGACCCGTACGAGCTCTGGGGAACCCACCCGGACGTGTGTGGGTTGCCGCAGGACGGATAGCTGGTCGGCACTCCTGCGAGTGGTCGCGGAGACGGACGAGGCTGGTGCGATCCGGTTGAGTCCCGACCCGCGGCACCGCCTGCCGGGGCGCGGCGCATGGCTGCACCCGACGGGCGACTGCCTCGAGCAGGCCCTGCGCCGTCGGGCGTTCGGGCGCGCGCTGCGCACCAGCGCCGCACCTGACCCGGCAGCGGTCGTGGCCTACCTCGAGGCACTGGCCACCGGCCATCCGCAGGGCACCAGGAAGGATCCACCCGAAGCACATGGGAACCGACCATGACTCGGAACAGAGAGTGGGTTTGACGGCTGATGAGCACCCGATGAGAACTCAGCAATGAGCTCCCCCCAGAAATAGGGTCCGGGCCTCCCTGCATCGTCAGGAGCACGGACCGCGACAAGGAGAAACGTGGCAAAGGTCCGTGTGAGCGCGCTCGCCAAGGAGCTGGGCACCGACAGCAAGACGCTGATCGCCCACCTCAACAGCATCGGCGAGTACGTCAAGACCGCCAGCTCGACCATCGAGGCGCCCGTCGTCCGCAAGGCGACGGAGACGTTCCCCGA
>JAICSZ010000499.1 GCA_025936615.1 Pedococcus sp.
CCCGCGCTGAGGAAGCCGCCCACCAGCGCGGCGACGATCAGCCACAACGACGGGATGCCGTTGTCCGCCAAGAACATCACCGGCACCGTCGTCACGAGCAGCAGCTCGATGATGCGCGGCTTGGTGAGTGCGACGTAGGCCCCGACTCGCCGACGCCAGCCCTGCGACGGGGACGCGGAGACCCGCGCAGACGGATCGAGTGCGGTCACGGCGTCCTTCGGGTCTGGCAGGTGGTCGCGCACGCGGCGCGGCGGCGCTCGCCAGTCTAACCCTGTGCCGCCTTGCGACCGGCCCGCCCCGCCCCGCGGCTGGATGCGACGGGCCTGAGCCTCGGGGCTAGGCTCGTGAGCTGTCAGCCTGTGCCGCCAGTGAGGAGAGCCGAGTCCGTGTCCCCCAAGAGCAGTGCGAAGGCCCCAGTGAGGAAGCGGAGCAGCTCGCTCCCCCGTCCCATCGCCAAGAAGGCCGGGTGGAACGACCTCGACGTGCGGGCGGTCGACACCATCCGCATCCTCGCCGCCGACGCGGTCCAGAGGGTCGGCAACGGCCACCCGGGCACCGCGATGTCACTGGCCCCGGCGGCATACCTGCTCTACCAGCAGGTGATGAACCACGACCCGGGCGACCCCACCTGGCTGGGCCGCGACCGGTTCGTGCTGTCCTGCGGCCACTCGAGCCTGACCCAGTACATCCAGCTCTACCTGTCCGGCTACGGGCTGGAGCTGAAGGACCTCGAGGCCCTGCGCACCTGGGGCTCGCTGACCCCGGGCCACCCCGAGGTGCACCACACCACCGGCGTCGAGATCACCACCGGACCGCTCGGCTCCGGCCTCGCCTCGGCCGTCGGCATGGCGATGGCCCAGCGCCGGCAGCGGGGGATGTTCGACCCCGATGCCAAGCCGGGCACCTCGCCGTTCGACCACCACATCTGGGTGATCGCCTCCGACGGCGACATGATGGAGGGCGTCTCGTCCGAGGCGTGCTCGCTCGCCGGGCACCAGGAGCTCGCCAACCTCACGGTGCTCTACGACGCCAACCAGATCTCCATCGAGGACGACACCGACATCTCCTTCTCCGAGGACGTCGCGAAGCGCTTCGAGGCCTACGGCTGGGACACGATCGACGTCGACTGGCGCAAGAACGGCGACGGCGACACCTACGTCGAGAACGTCGACGCCCTGCTCGCGGCGTTCGAGAAGTCCAAGAGGGCCAAGCGCCCCACCCTCGTCGTGCTGCACACGATCATCGCGTGGCCCGCGCCGACCAAGCAGAACACCGGCAAGGCGCACGGCTCGGCCCTCGGCGCCGAGGAGGTCGCGGCCACCAAGGAGCTGCTCGGCTTCAACCCGGACAAGAGCTTCGAGGTGGACCGTGCCGTGCTCGCGCACGCGCGCAAGGTGAAGGCGCGCGGCAAGGCCGCGCACAAGGCGTGGGACAAGGGGTATGCCGCGTGGCGCCGCTCCCACGCGGAGCTCGCCGAGCTGCTCGACCGGGTCCGCGCCGGCAAGGTGCCGGACAACCTCGACGAGGGGCTGCCCACCTTCCCGACCGACCTCGAGAAGGGGATGGCCACGCGCGCGGCGTCCGGCAAGGTGCTCACCGCGCTGGCCGACGTGATGCCCGAGCTGTGGGGCGGGTCCGCCGACCTCGCCGAGTCCAACAACACCACCATGGAGGGGCAGCCCTCCTTCATCCCGAAGGCCAAGCAGACCCGCGAGTGGAAGGGCGGCCCCTACGGCCGCACGCTGCACTTCGGCATCCGCGAG
>JAICSZ010000371.1 GCA_025936615.1 Pedococcus sp.
ACCGCGCTCCTGGAGGATCTCGAGGAAGCGATGCGCGACGTCGTCGACCCGGAGCTCGGGGTCAACGTCGTCGACCTGGGCCTGGTGTACGGCGTGCAGGTGCACGAGGACCTCACCGCGACCCTCGACATGACGCTCACCAGCGCCGCCTGCCCGCTCACGGACGTCATCGAGGACCAGACCGCCCAGGCGCTCGAGGGGCTCGTCTCGTCCTACCGCGTCAACTGGGTGTGGATGCCGCCGTGGGGCCCGGACAAGATCACCGAGGACGGCCGCGAGCAGCTGCGCGCCCTCGGCTTCAACCTCTGAGTTGACCACCCGCGTCGTCGAGGTCGCGCCCGAGCGGCTCGACGGGTGGCTGGCGCGCTTCGCCGCCAACAACCCCGGGCCGGACGCGCCGCAGCGCGTCGTCGGCACCGAGCGCTTCGACCACTCGCCGCTCGCCGTGCTCCTGGTCCGTCGGGGTGGGTATGCCGTGGGGCTGGCCCACGCGGGCACGTTCACCGAGTCCAAGGTGGGCACCCGGCACGTCCAGTCCCGCACGGCCGCCGGCGGCTGGTCCCAGCAGCGCTTTGCCCGCCGACGTGGCAACCAGGCCGACGAGCTGGTCCGCGCGGTGGCCGAGCATGCGACGCGGATCCTGCCACGCGGCATACCCGCTGGTGTCGTGGTGGGCGGTGACAAGGCGATGGTCCGCGCAGTCCTGGACGACGGCCGCCTCGCGCACCTGGGCGACCTGCCGCGGCGTGAGCTCTACGACCTGCCCGACCCGAGGCGCGCGGTGCTCGAGGACGCACTACGGCGCGGCCGCGCCGTGCGCGTCACCCTCGAGGAGCGGCAGTAGCTACTCGACGTCGTCGACGCTGAAGGTGTCGCACTGGTTGAGGTCGCCGGACTTGTACCCGGTGGTGAACCAGCGCTGGCGGGCCGCGGACGACCCGTGCGTCCAGGTCTCGGGGCTGACCTGGCCCTGTGTCTTGGACTGGATCCGGTCGTCACCGACCGACGAGGCGGCCGAGAGCGCGTCCTGGATGTCCTGCTGCGTCAGGGGCTTGAGCAGGGTGGTGCCCTGCGCGTCCTTGGTCTCGGTGGCATGGTGGGCCCACACCCCCGCGAGGCAGTCGGCCATCAGCTCGGTGCGAACGGACCCGCTCTGCGCGCCCTGCGGGTCCTGCTGCGCCTTGTCGAGCAGCCCGAGGATGTCCTGCACGTGGTGGCCGTACTCGTGGGCCACGACGTACTCCTGGGCGAGGGGACCGCCGCTCGAGCCGAACTGCTGGGTCAGGATGTCGAAGAAGCTCGCGTCGATGTAGACCTGCTTGTCGAGCGGGCAGTAGAACGGGCCGACCTGGTTGGAGGCTGTGCCGCAGGCGGACTGGGTCGAACCGTTGTAGATGATCGTCTTGGCGGGGGTGTACTCGCGCTTGTAGCGCTTGAGCTCGCTGCCCCAGAAGGCGTTGACCGAGTTCACGGTGCCGATGATCCGGCAGACGTCGTTCTTGTTCGCATCCGCGCCGGTCTTGCACTCCGAGAAGTCGCCGCTGTCCTCGGAGCCCCCCGGCTGGACCTGGCCCTGGTCCAGGCCACCACCGGGGGAGGTGCCGCCACCGGGAAGGCTGCCGGGGTTGATGCCGAAGATCAGGGCGATGATCAGCAGGATGATGCCACCGATCCCACCACCCACGACCATGCCGCCGGGGGCGCCGCCGCCACCGCCACCGCTTCCGACCTGTGAGGTGTCGAGCTGGGCGTTGTCGTTGAAGCTCATCCGGCCTCCCGCATCCGTGGGCCTGCGCCCGTGTCCCTGCCAGCCTGCAGCTGCTCGCTAGACTAGTGATCCCAACCCCCTCGCGGCGCCATCGCAACTCGTCGGTGCGTCCTCGTCCGTCCCGATGTCTGGAGCTCTGCTGTGATCGCCGCCCACGGGATAGAGCTGCGCGCGGGCTCGCGTCTCCTGCTCGAGGGCGCGAGCTTCCGCATCGCCGCCGGCGACCGCGTGGGTCTGGTGGGGCGCAACGGGGCGGGCAAGACCACGCTCACCAAGGTCCTGGCCGGCCAGGGGCAGCCGGCGGCGGGGTCCGTCACAACCGGTGGTGAGGTCGGGTACCTGCCCCAGGACCCCCGTACCGGCGACCTGCACGTCCTCGCGCGCGACCGCATCCTGTCCGCCCGCGGCCTCGACCGGATCATCGCCTCGCTGCGCGAGACCGAGGGAGCCATGGCCAGCGCGGACGACGACACCCGTGAGAAGGCCATGCGCCGCTACGCGCGGCTCGAGGGGGAGTTCACCGCGCGGGGCGGGTATGCCGCGGAGTCCGAGGCCGCGTCGATCGCCAGTGCGCTGGGGCTCGAGGAGCGCGTCCTCGGGCAGCCGTTGTCGACCTTGTCCGGTGGCCAGCGGCGCCGCGTGGAGCTGTCGCGGATCCTGTTCTCCGGTGCCGAGACGCTGCTGCTCGACGAGCCGACGAACCACCTCGATGCCGACTCCATCACCTGGCTGCGCGACTACCTCAAGGGCTACCAGGGCGGGCTGGTCGTCATCAGCCACGACGTCGACCTGCTCGGGTCGGTGGTCAACCGGGTCTTCCACCTCGACGCGAACCGCGGCGAGCTCGACCTCTACAACGTCGGCTGGAAGTCCTATCTCCAGCAGCGGGAGACCGACGAGCGCCGCCGCAAGCGCGAGTACGCCAACGCGACGAAGAAGGCCTCGGCCCTGATGGAACAGGCCGAGAAGATGCGTGCCAAGGCGACCAAGGCCGTTGCCGCGCAGAACATGATGCGCCGGGCCGAGCGGATGCTGGCCGGCGTCGAGGGGGAGCGGGTCCGGGACAAGGTCGCCAAGCTGCGCTTCCCCGAGCCGGCGGCCTGCGGTCGCACGCCGCTGCGCGCCAGCGGGCTGTCGCGCTCCTACGGCAGCCAGGAGGTGTTCACCGACGTCGACCTGGCGATCGACCGCGGCTCGCGGGTCGTGGTGCTGGGCCTCAACGGCGCGGGCAAGACCACCCTGCTGAGGATGCTGGCCGGCGTCGACGAGCCCGACACCGGCCAGGTCGAGCCCGGCCACGGCCTCAAGCTCGGCTACTACGCCCAGGAGCACGAGAACCTCGAC
>JAICSZ010000409.1 GCA_025936615.1 Pedococcus sp.
CCAGGTAGGTGCGCACCGCCAGGGCGGACCCGTCCGCGAGGAAGACGGCGTCGGTCGCCACCGCCGGCGCGCCCGCCACCTTCGTCAGGCGGTTGGTGCCGCTGCGGCTCGGGTGGACCCCTAGCGCGTAGACAGCGCCCGGCTGGGACTTCGTCACGACGTACACCCGGCCGGTCCCCGGGTCCACGGCCAGCGACTCGGCGTCGTGGGCCCCGTCCGGGTAGGTGAGCTGCCAGGACTCGGCCGGACCGGAGGTCTCGCCCAGCGCGGGCTCGTCGAACGAGTACACCCGCACCGAGGACCGGCTGGCGCCGTTGTCGCCGATGTCGCCGACCAGCAACTTGCCCTCCGAGGTCATCGCGAGTGCCTCGACGTCCCGCACCTGCGCGCCAAACCGGTGGACGCCGACCGTCTGCCCGGTGCGGGTGTCGACGGCAAAGACCCGGGCCGAGTCACCCGAGTCGTTCGCCGTCCACACCACGTGGGGGTGCCGGTGGCTCAACGCCAGCCCCGACGACTCGCCGATCCGCTCGTCGGCCAGCCTGAAGTCGCCCGCACCGGGGTCCGTGCGCGGCCCCGCGAGGGCCGCGACCGGCCCACCGACAACCGCCGCGGTCAGCGCCGCGGCACCCAGCGGTCGCCGCACGAGGTCAGTCCAGGAGCGCGTCGACGAAGGCCTCGGGCTCGAACGGCGCCAGGTCGTCGGGGCCCTCGCCCAGGCCGACGAGCTTGACCGGCACGCCCAGCTTGCGCTGCACGGAGACCACGATGCCGCCCTTGGCGGTGCCGTCGAGCTTGGTGAGCACGATCCCGGTGACGTTCACGACCTCGGCGAAGACCTCGGCCTGGCGCATGCCGTTCTGGCCCGTGGTGGCGTCGAGGACGAGCAGCACCTCGTCGATCGGGCTCTGCTTCTCGATGACCCGCTTGACCTTGCCGAGCTCGTCCATCAGGCCGACCTTGTTGTGCAGCCGGCCGGCCGTGTCCACGAGCACCACGTCGGCCTCCATCTCGGCGCCGGCGCGCACCGCGTCGAAGGCCACCGCCGCCGGGTCGGCACCTTCGCGGTCGCTGCGGACCGTCGGCACGCCGACCCGGGCGCCCCAGGTCTCGAGCTGGTCGGCCGCGGCTGCGCGGAAGGTGTCCGCCGCCCCGAGCACGACGTCCTTGTCCTCGGCGACGAGCACGCGGGCGAGCTTGCCGACCGTGGTGGTCTTGCCGGTGCCGTTGACGCCCACGACGAGGATCACCGCAGGGCGGCCGTCGACGCGGGAGTCGGCGAGCGAGCGGTCGAGGGTGGGGTCGACGAGGCGCAGCAGGTCCTCGCGCAGCCAGCCGCGGACGGTCGCCTCGTCGGTCGTGCCCTCCACCTTGACCCGGGCGCGCAGGCTGTCCACGAGCTCGGTGCTCGCCTCGACGCCGAGGTCGGAGCCGATGAGGGTGTCCTCGACCTCCTCCCACGCCTCCTCATCGAGGTGGCCGCGCGAGAGCAGGGCGAGCAGGCCCTGGCCGATGGCCGAATTGGAGCGGGCGAGCCGCGCCCGCAGTCGCTGCAGGCGCCCTGCAGGCGCCTCCGGCCGCTCGACGGTCGGCGTGGGGGCCGGCTCCGCCGGCAGCTCGGGCTCGGTCGGCGCCGGCAGGGTGTCGACCGAGCCGGCGTCCTCGACCGACCGCTTCGGGGCGTCCCGCGGTGGCTCTGCGTCGTCGCCCACGCCCGGCAGCACGTCGCCCCGCGGTGCCGGCGCCTGCTTCGTGCGGCCACCGCGGCCACGCATGAGGCCGAGCAGCACGCCACCGAGGACCACGAGGATCCCCACGGCGATGACAATCCATTCCCAGAGCTGGTCGATCACGCGGGCAATCCTCTCACTGCGCTGACATCAGCAAGGCCGCCCCGAGTCCTCGGGACGGCCGGTTGGCTTGGCCGCGTGCGCGGCCTGGGTGCGGGCGCTCAGCTGGCGCGGTGGCGGCCGACGTCGTCGCCGGCAGCCGGGGCAGCCGGGCTGACGCTGTCGCTCACCCGGTCCTTGGCGCTGCTCAGCGCGTCCCCGGTCTTCTCCAGGGTCGCCTCCGTCCGCTCCTTGACCAGCGCGACGAGGTCCTCGCCCTGCGGCGTGAGCAGCTCACGGCCCTGGCGGCGGGCCGGGATGGCGACGACCGCGACGATGGCGACAGCCAGTGCGAGGCACACGAGCATGCCGATGATCAGGGCAACCATGGCTCAAGGGTGACCCACGAGGGCCAGTTCCTCAAATCGACCCGCCGCCCGCCGGTCCCTGCGCACGGTCGCGGCCCGCGGGCGCCGAGGACGTCAGGCGCTCTGCGCGGCCACGTCGCGGATGCGCTGGGAGACCACGGTGGTCACACCGTCACCACGCATGGACACGCCGTAGAGCGCGTCGGCGACCTCCATCGTGCGCTTCTGGTGGGTGATGACGATGAGCTGGCTGGAGTCGCGCAGCTCCTCGAACAGCGTGATCAACCGGCCCAGGTTGGCGTCGTCGAGCGCCGCCTCCACCTCGTCCATGATGTAGAAGGGGCTGGGGCGCGCCTTGAAGATCGAGACCAGCAGCGCCACCGCGACCAGCGCGCGCTCACCGCCGGAGAGCAGCGACAGCCGCTTGATCTTCTTGCCCGGCGGCCGGGCCTCGACCTCGATGCCGGTGGTGAGCATGTTGGAGGGGTCGCTCAGCGTGATCCGTCCCTCACCGCCGGGGAA
>JAICSZ010000446.1 GCA_025936615.1 Pedococcus sp.
AGTAGCCCTTCAGCGGGTCGCCGGCGTTCGCTCCGAAGTAGCCGTAGTATCCGGTGGCGCCGGTCGTGCGGTACTCATGGTTGCCCGCAGCCGGGCGGCTGATGGTCTTCTCGGTGCCCCATCCGGTCGTGTTGTACGAGCCGGCGTACTCGGTCGGGGTGCCTGAGTCGTACTGGGTGTCGCCCAGGGGGATGACGTAGTTCGGGTTGATCGATGTCACCACGGCGCCGGTCTTGCCCTGGCCACAGTGCGTCGCGTCGACGGTCTTGCCGGGCGGGCAGGCGATGTCACCACCGACAGCGAGCACCGGGTCGCCCGTGGCGGCGAGGCGCAGCGAGCTGGCGGCCGTCGACCCGGGCGCCGTCGACCCAGGCGCCGTCGGACGCTGAGGCGCCGGACTGGGCGCCGTGAGAACGACAGCCACGGCCAGCATGGCCGCTAGGGCCACCGGCGTGATCCGCACATACCTGGCCAGCGAGCGTGCAAACATGTCGAGCCCCCCCTGGGCAAGAGATCTCTCGTTCACTCGAGACCGCGCAGATGTCGGTCGTATACCCCCTAGTCCGAGCAGATTAGACCTCGCACACTAGGGCAATCAAGTCGTGAGTCCGAACCCGGACCGGCGAGGGATCGGGGTAAACCTGCGGACCCATGGGCGGCGGCGGAGCGCAGCCACGACCGGCGGGGTGAGGAACGCGGTTCAGTGGCACGCACCGTGGCCGCTGTCGGAGAAGCCGGTGCCGACGGGGACGAAGTCCCAGTCATAGTCCGCCGGCCGGAGTCGGAGCGCGAGCACACCGAACGTGGTGTCCTGTCTGACGATGCTGCCGCTGACGACCGCGGGCGGTAGCCTCCGCAGACCAACCCCCCCGGTGCCGACCACGAACGACCGCATCCCCTGGGAATCCGGTCGACCGTTGGCGTCCAGAGGCGCGAACCTCTCGTAGTCGTGATCGTGCCCGGCGAGGACCACGTCGACGCCCCCGGCGTAGAGGGCCTCCCAGAGCGCCTGCGACCGGTCACTGGGCCCGTGCTGGCCCGAGCTGAAGCGCGGTTCGTGCCAGGCGGCCAGGGTGCAGCGTGTCCGGTGGGCAGCGAGGTCGCGCCTGAGCCAGCGTTCTTGCGGCGAGCCTCTCTCGCAGCCGCCGATGTGGGCGCACCCCGAGTTGTTGAGCACCACGACGTGCCAACGAGCGAGGTCGAAGCTGTAGTAGGCCTTGCGAGGATCGCCCGCGGCGCGGCCGAAGTAGCTGAAGTAGCCGGCGGCGTTCGGGTCGTCGTACTCGTGATTGCCGATGACGGGGTGCGAGATGGACCGGAACCTTCCCCAGGTCGGGGCGTAGCTGGTGATGTACCCCTGGTAGGTCCCGTGCTGGTACTGCTCGTCACCGAGCGGCATCACCGCCGCTGGGTGCAGCCGAGCGACGAGGTCGCTGGTCGCCCGCTGCTTGCACCCGGTCTCCTCGCCGAGCCCCACACCGAACTGGCGGTCGAGCGGGTTGCAGGCGATGTCTCCCGCCGCGACGAGCAGGGCTGTGCGAGGGCGCGGGCGAGGAGCGCGAGCGTCAGTCGTCCGCGATGCGCCGGGGCGACCGGTGGGCGCCGGAGCCGTCGTTGTTCCTTCTCTTTTGGACGCCACAGATCCGCTGGCGTGACGTGGCGTCCCCGACCCGTTGCACGAAGAAACGACGCAGAGCGCTGCCGCGACGAGGAGAGCGGTGGCGCAACGCCGCAGCAGGCGTGGCGACGAGGTCATGCCACCACCGGGCGCACGACCCACGATCCGGTGAGCATGCATAGTGGCGCCATCGCGCTGCTCATCCCGTCCCTCACCTCTCGTCCACCGCAACTTGTGCCTGGCTCGTCGCGTCAGTGGACGCCGCAACGCACCCCCAGCCCTCGACCCACGCATGCCTCGCGGCGCCGCCCAGCCCTGACAGGGGGCGTCCAGCGCACCGCATGGGGATGGTACGCCGCGAGGGGGACGGCCCTCAGCGTCGTAACCGTCACGCTACGTTCTGCGCTGACTGCATCCGGCGGGGAAGGTTCGCGGAGCGATCACCGAACCGTCCGAGCCGTCTGAATCTTCGTCACTTGTCCACCGGTCGGCGTCGGGCTGGCTGTGGGAGAGGTGGTGGCGGTGGGGGTCGGGCTTGGTGTGGGGGTGGCTTGGGTGAGGGGGTTCCAGTAGATCAGCTCGCCTGATTCGCCGGGGGCGGCGCCTTGTGAGGGCAGGAACTGGGTGACGATCAGCGAGGGCACTCCGTCGACGGTGGCGACGGTGGTGGACGGGTTCGCGAATGACGTGGAGCCGCCGGCCGTGCGCACGCTCACCTGTCGGGCTGTAGTGCCGTCATAGAGG
>JAICSZ010000382.1 GCA_025936615.1 Pedococcus sp.
AGGGCCACCGCGGCGCTGGCCGCCCCGAGGGCGGCGTCCTTGCGGTCGAGCCGTCGGGCCGCGACCGCGTGCTGGCCACGGATCTGCTCGAGCAGGACGCCGAGGCAGGTCTCATTGTCGTAGACCGGCACCCAGCCGGCGTCACGCAGGGTCTGGGAGGAGACCACCCACGGGAAGACGGCGAACGCCAGGTCGCTGGCCGGTGAGGGCAACATGCCCACCCGGTGCAGGCGGTCCGCCGTGCCCATCGCCGCGCCGAGGCTCAGCGCGACGGGACGCATGCCGGACAGCCGCTCGAGGTCCGGCTGGGTCAGGTGCCCCTCGCAGCCCGCGGTGACCGCAGGGCCGACGTCGTGCGCGAGTGCCTCGACGACTGCCGTGCCGAGGTCGTCGACGTGGCAGAACTGCCACGCGCCCTCCGCGCCGCGCACCGTCAGCAGTCGTGGCGCCTCGAAGTGCCGGGTGGTGACGGTGTCGACCCCCTCGCCCACGAGCGCGGCCGGGCGCACCACGGTGATCGACAGCCCGGGGTGGACCTCGCGGGCCACCGCGACGAGCTGCTCGACGTCCATCAGGTCGCCCACCTGCCCGTCGTCGGACGGGGCGCGCAACGGCGCCTGCTCCGGGAGCGGGACCGGGTTGTCGGCGTGCGCGCCGTAGACCTTGGCGCTGGTCACCACGACGAGCCGGCGCACCCCGGCAGCGGCGGCCGCCGTGATGACGGTCTGTGCCCGCCGCAGGCTGCGCTCGCGGCGCGGCACGGCGCCAGCAGCCTGGTCCGCCGCGAGGTCCGTGCTCGTCGCGACGTACGCCGCCAACGAGACGCCGACGAGTGCGTCGACCAGGGCCGGGTCGGCGGGGTCTGCACGACGGAAGTCGATGTCCGCCACCGCGGGCCGCTGGGTGTCGACGGCCACCACCGGCCCGACTGCGACCTGCTCCCCACCGAGGTCGGCAGTCATGCCTTGACGGGCTTCGGCGACCAGGGCCCGGAGGATGGCGTCGCTGGCCGCGCCGGCGCAGCCGACCACGGCGACACCCACGGCCCTACGCCTCGAGCGAACGCCGCGCGGACGGTCGCCTACCGGGGAACTCACTGTGGCCTCCGCGTGGTTGTCTTGTGGACAGACATCCTCTCAGGAGCCCCGAGGAGCCACCGTGGCCGACCACCCACAACTGCCGGACGACCCGTCCGGCGACGACGCCGGCTCCGGCCTGCCGCCCGAGATCGAGCAGCTGATCGCCCGCCTGACGGGTGGTCCCGTCGACCCGCAGATGGCAAAGGCCTTCAAGGACATGGGCATCGACCGCGTCGACCCTGCCATGGTCGAGATGGTGGCCGGCCAGATGCAGGCGATGTTCTCGGGTCCCGACGAGGGACCGGTCAACCTGACGCTCGCCACCGACACGGCGCGCAAGACCGTCTCGCAGGCGGGCGACTCCGTCGTGTCCGAGGCGGCCCGCCGCCAGGTCGCCGAGGCGGCCCACGTGGCCGGGCTGTGGCTCGACGAGGTCACCACCTTCGCCGCGGCGGGCACCACCACGCATGCGTGGAGCCGCGCCGAGTGGGTCGAGGGCACCATGCCCGCATGGCGCACGCTGGTCGAGCCGGTTGCGCAGGGTGTGGGTGCCGCCATCGGCGCGGCCATGCACGCCCAGATCCAGCAGCTCGGTGAGGGGGCACTGCCCGAGGGGATGCTGCCGGCGGGCGCCGACCCCGCAGCCCTGCTCGGACAGATCGAGCCGATGCTCGAGCGGATGAGCGGCTCGATGTTCGGGCTGCAGGTCGGGCAGGCCGTGGGCGCGCTTGCCGCCGAGACCGTGAGCGGCACGGAGGTCGGGCTCCCCCTCGTGGCCGACCGCTCGGTGGCGCTGCTCCCCGCCAACGTCGAGGCCTTCGCCGAGGGTCTGGGCATCGACCTCGACCAGGTCCGGCTCTACCTCGCGGTGCGCGAGGCGGCCCGGGTGCGGCTGTTTGCCGAGGTGCCGTGGATCGGGCCGCAGCTGCTCGCCGCCGTGCGCGACTACGCCGGCGCTATCACCATCGACACCGACCGCATCGAGACCGCGCTGCAGTCCGTTGACCCGACGGATGCCGAGGCGCTGCGGTCGGCGCTGCAGGGCCAGCTCTTCCGGCCCGAGCCGAGCCCGGCCCAGCGGGCCGCGCTCACCAGGCTGGAGACCTACCTCGCCCTCGTCGAGGGATGGGTCGACGTCGTGGCCGACCGCGCCACCCGGGGCCACCTGCCTCAGTCCGACGCCCTCGGCGAGGCGGTGCGGCGCCGGCGCGCGACGGGCGGGCCGGCCGAGAAGACGTTCTCCGGCCTGGTCGGCCTGGAGCTGCGCCCTCGGCGGCTGCGGGACGCCGCGAACCTGTGGGCAGCCCTCGAGTCGGCGCACGGGCAGGAGGGCCGTGACCGGGCCTGGGGCCACCCCGACGTGGCCCCCACCGCCGCCGACCTCGACGACCCGCTGGGCTATGTCGAACGCGCCGGGGGGACTGGCGAGTCCGAGGCGATGGATGCCGCCCTCGACGAGCTCCTGCGCGGGGAAGCCGGTGACGGACCGGGCGACCTGCCCGGAGACGGGCGGTGACCGGCCTGGCCCCACACCCTTGGGCGAAGGTTCGCCACGACGCCGAACGTTCGGCGCCACCAGCAACCTTTGGCCAAGGCCGCGCGTGGTGAGCGGCGCGCCCACCGGCGTGCCCGCGGCATACCTCAGGCTGCGCGAGGACGCGCAGGCGCTCCTGGACCGGTGGCAGGCACCAAGCCCACAGCAGGAGGGGCTGCGCACCGAGCTGCTGGCGCACTGCGCCGCGCACCCGGACGCGATGTGGAAGCAGGGCCCACCAGCACACCTGACCGCGAGCGCGCTGGTGCTCAACGCGTCCCTGGACAAGGTGCTGCTCACCTTGCACGCAAAGGCCGGCATGTGGTTCCAGTTCGGCGGCCACTTCGAGCCCGGCGACGCGGGGGTGCACGCGGCCGCGACTCGCGAGGCTCGTGAGGAGTCCGGGATCGGCGGGCTCGAGCTGCACCCGGAGCTG
>JAICSZ010000115.1 GCA_025936615.1 Pedococcus sp.
CCTCGCGCGCTCCGGGAACGAGGCGGGTGCTCCCGACCGCGCGCCGGTTGAGCTTGCAGAGGTGGTGCGTGCCGTTGCTGCCCGGTATGCCGCTGCGCGGGTTCCCGTCGTCGTGGCGCCTCCCAGCGGCGCTGCGGCCGAGGGATCGGTGGTGGAGGTGGACCGCGGTGACCTGGAGCGGGCGCTGGGCAACCTCGTGGACAACGCGGTCCGTCACGCGCGTGGTCGTGTCACGCTCGGGTGGCAGGGGACCGGCGAGCTGCGAGCCTGGGTGGTCGACGACGGCAACGGCGTCCCGGCGCACGAGCGCGAGCGGGTGTTCGACCGCTTCGCGCGGCTCGACGAGGCCCGCGACCGCGACTCCGGGGGCAGCGGGCTCGGGCTGTCGATCACCCGCGAGCTGTTGCGGCGCAACGGAGCCCGGGTGTGGTTGGAGGACGCGGCGCCCGGACTCCGGGCGGTGGTGGCCTTCGGCCGCGGCGCCTGACCGCCGACACGGGGACGACCACTTCGACCCGCCCCACGGCGTGTCGCTCGCCGCACGCCGTGCACCGGCCTGGAGGTGGTCGTCGACGCGCAGACGCGCCCGACCGGGCTAGGCCTAGCCGGGCTGGGAGCTGCCCCGCGCGCCGGGAGCCGACGCCGCGGCATACGGCTCGTCGTCCTCGGAGTGCATCGCGAAGTGCTCGGACACGTCCGGAGCCCCGGTGCCCGTGACCGCCGCGGTCACCACCTCCTCGGTCATCGAGACCGTGGTTCGCAGCGGCACCTCCCGGAGGAAGACCACGGCGAGCAGCGCGACGACGGCGAACCAGAACCCGACCATGAAGATGTGCCCAGTCGCGTCGCCGTAGGCCGCGCGCACGATCCCCGCGAGCGGCTCGGGCATGTGAGCGATGTCCAGCGTGGCGGAGTTCCCGCTGGACCGGACCGCCGCAGCCGCCTTGGGACCGAGCGCGGTGATGCCGTCGACGATCCCGTCCCGAGCCCGGTTGGCGAGGATCGCCCCGAGCAACGAGACGCCGATCGCACCGCCGAGGGTGCGGAAGAACGCGATGGCCGCGGAAGCGGCGCCGACCTGGGTGACGTCCACGGAGTTCTGCACGGCGAGGACGAGGTTCTGCATCATCGCCCCCATGCCGAAGCCCATCAGGGCCATCGCCACCCCGATCTGCCACGACGGGGTGAGGTGGTCGACCCGGCCGAGCCAGAGCAGGCCCGCCGTGAGGACGACGGCGCCCAGGACGATCACCCGCTTCCACCGGCCGGTTCGGCTCACGATCTGCCCGAACATGGTGGACGAGATCAGCATCGCTGCCATCAGGGGGATGGTCAGCATGCCCGCTCGGGTCGGGCTGTCGCCCCGGGCGACCTGGAAGTACTGGGTCAGGAAGGTGGTGCCGCCGAACATCGCGACGCCGACCGAGGCGGAGGCGACGATGACCATGGCCGCGGTGCGGTTGCGCAGCAGGCGGATCGGGATGACCGGCTCCTTCGCCCGCCACTCCACGACGAGCAGCAGCGCGAGGGCGGCGAGGGTCCCGCCGAGGTACCACACGGTCTGCGCGGACCACCAAGGGAAGTCGTGTCCGGCGAAGGTCACCCACAACAGCGGCAGCGAGGCCGTCACGGCGATGAGCGAGGCACCGAGGTAGTCGATGCTCGGGGTGCGCTTGGCGGTCGTGATGTGCAGCGTCGACTGGAGCGTCACGATGGCGATCACCGCGAGCGGGATGCAGACGTAGAACGTCCACCGCCAGCCGAGCGGGCTGTCGACGATGACGCCGCCCAGCAGCGGGCCGCTCACGGTGGACACGGCCATGACGGCACCCATGTAGCCGGCGTAGCGCCCACGCTCACGCGGAGCGATCATCGCGCCCATGATCGACTGGGCGAGCGCGGTCAGGCCGCCCATGCCGAGGCCCTGCACCACGCGGCAGGCGATGAGGAAGGCGACGCTGTGCGCGAAACCTGCCGCGACCGAGCCGAGCACGAAGACGACGAGCGAGAGCTGCACCAGCAGCTTCTTGCTGAACAGGTCGGAGAGCTTGCCCCAGATCGGCGTGGAGACGGTCGTGGCGAGCAGGCTGGCGGTGATCACCCAGGTGTACTCACGCTGGGTGCCGTGCAGGTCGCCGATGATCGTCGGCAGCGCCGTGGCGACGATCGTGCTGCTGAGCATGGCGGTGAACAGGCCGGCGAGCAGGCCGGTCATGGCCTCCAGGATCTGCCGGTGCGTCATCTCGCCCGACTGCTCGGGCGTGGCGTGGGAGGCGCGCGAGGACCCCGCGGCGGCGGTGGCTGACATCAGTGACCTTCGGTCGCGGCTGGGTGGTCGAGTGGGTGGCCGACTGTGCCGAGAACGTCCCGTGAGGCGCGGCGCTCCGCAGCGCGGACGATCGCCTGCTCGAGGCGGTGGAGCAACGAGGGAATGCGCTCGATGTCGTCGTCGTCCAGCTCTGCAAGGGCCGCCCCCAGCACGGTGCGGTAGTCGTCCTGGATCGCCTCGAGCTTGCCCCTGCCCTGGTCGGTGAGGGTGATGTGGCAGGCCCGAGCATCCTCTTCGTCGCGGTGGCGCACGACCAGTTCGTCCTCCTCGAGACGGGCCAGCACACGGCTGACCACGGAGGGGGCGACGCCCGTCGCGAGGGCGAGGTCACCGGGGCGGTCGTCGCCGCCGGCTCGGGACAGGGCGCGCAGCACCGCCAGCGGAGTGCCGGTCGCGCCGAGGTGGTCCTGGCGTGACCTCGCCACACCCTTGGCGGTGCGGACCAGGCGGGCGACGGCTGCGACGACTGCGTCGGTGGCCTCCACCCGGCTCGAGCTGGCGTCGGCTGCGGAGGTTGGTGCGGGGATGTCTTCGGGGGCGAGTGCGGTCGCCATGGGCTGCTCCTTTGGTTGCGGAACACAACTTACGGCACAATGCTTGCCCTACGCAACTTTGTGGGGAGCTCGTCTCAGGAAGCGGTGTCGTTGAGGCGGCGCAGCAGCGTGGCGAGCGCGGCGATGTCGTCGCGGTCCCAGCTGCTGAGCTGGTCCTTGAGCCTGGCCCGTCGCCCGTCGAAGGAGCGCTCGAGCGCCGCCGACCCGGCTGCGGTCAGCTGGACCTGCCGGGCGCGGGCATCCTCGGGGTCCGGGACCCGCTCGACCAGACCCAGCTGCTCGAGGGTGGTCAGGTTGCGGCTGGTCGTCGACTTGTGCAGCCCGAGCGCCTCGGAGACCTCGCCGCCACGCGCTCCACCGCCGAGGTCGGACAGCTCGCGGACCGTGACGAGCACGGCATAGCCCGCCGAGTCGAGGTCGGGGTGGACCTCGGCGGCCGTCCGCTGCTGGCGGGTGCGGGCCCGTCGGAACAGCCGGGTCAGCTCGACCTCGAGCTCCCCGAGCGGCGACCTGGGCGACATGTGCGTGAGCCTACGGCCGCGACAGCCGGTCGAGGAACGCCACGAGCAGGGCCTCGCGCAGCCGAGGCGGCGAGACGTCGAGCAGTGCGTTGACCGGGGCCATCCGTGCGGGCACCGCGAGCTCGCCACCGGGACCGGTGAGACCTGCCACCTGGAGCAGCCCGTCGAAGGCCGCCTCGTCCAGGGTCGCCGGGTCGATCGCAGTGGCGGCAGCGGCGAGGTCGGGAGCCACCTGCACCGGCCCAGCGGCAACCGCAGCAGCGACCGAGTCCTTCAGTGCCGCAATGAAGTCGGCCACGTGCGGGTCTGTCGCAGCACTGAAGGTGACGTGCAGGGTCGGCGGGTGGCCGCCGAACGCCATCTGCGGCTGGACGAACCAGCCCCTCGCGAGCATCTCGTCGCTGAGGGTGAACACGTCGCACGCCTCGTCGGCGCGCAGCGCCACGAGGGTCGAGTCGGGCTGGGTCACGACCGACAGGTGCGGCACGGTGTCCATCGCCTCGAGCAGCGCGAGTATGCCGCCGCGGGCCTGACGGGCCAGCGACAGGTAGCCGTCGTCCCCGAGGTGCGTGACGACCGCCCACGCGGCGGCGAGCGGGCCGCCGGACTTGGTGGACTGGGTGGTCGAGTTGAGCATCGTGTAGCCGGGCCAGTCTGCGGCCGCGAAGAACTGGGCGCGACGCAGCCCTGCGTCGCGGTGCAGGAGCAGGGAGACGCCCTTGGGGGTGTAGGCGTACTTGTGCAGGTCGACCGAGATGCTCGTCACGCCCTCGACCGCGAAGGTCCAGTCCGGGTGGTCCTCCCCGAGCCGGCGCAGGTAGGGCAGCACCCAGCCACCGATGCAGGCGTCCACATGGCACCGGACCCCGGCGGCGGCTGCCGCAGCGGCGATCCGTGTCACCGGGTCGACGACGCCGTGGGCGTAGGAGGGGGCGGACGCGACGACGAGGACGGTGCGCTGGTCGACGGCCGTGGCCATGGCCTCGGCGTCAGCTCGGAAAGTCTCCGGGTCCGCCGGGACGAACACCGGCTCGACACCGAAGTAGTGGGCCGCCTTGTGGAACGCCGCGTGCGCGGTGCTCGGCAGCACCATCGTCGGGTGGTCCACGTCCGGGCGGGAGTCGCGAGCCGCCTGGACCGCCAGCAGGATCGACTCCGTGCCCCCGCTGGTGACGGTGCCGACGGCTCCATCTGGGCCGTCGAGGAGCTCGACCGCGAAGCGCACCAGGTCCTGCTCCATCCGCAGCAGGCTGGGGAAGGCAGTCGGGTCGAGGCCGTTGGCAGCGGCGAACATGGCCAGCGCCTGGCGCCCGAGCTCGTCGGCCTCGGCCAGCCCGGAGTCGTAGACGTACGCCAGCGTCCGGCCGCCGTGGGTCGGCAGGTCGCCGGAGCGCAGCGCCTCGAGCCGCCGGACCACCTCGTCCGCGGGCAGGCCCATCACACCTCCTCCAGTGCGGCGGCCTCGGCGACCGCGTCGGCGTCGAGCCGGTAGCGCGCGAGCAGCAGCAGGCTGCCGGCCACCAGCACCGCCGGCACCAGTGAGAAGCCCAGCGTGATTGCGGTGACTGCCGACTCCGGTTGCGCCGCCGAGGAGTCGGTGGACGACACGTAGCCGCCGAGCGCGAGGACCAAACCGTACAGTCCCGGCCCGAGTGCCAGCCCGAGCGTCTCCCCAGCCGTCCACACGCCGGTGAACACCCCGATCCGGTTCTGCCCGGTGCGCGCGGCGTCGACCGCGGCCACGTCGGGAAGCATCGCCAGCGGAAACACCTGAGCACCTGCGTACCCCACCCCGACCATGGCCACGGCGAGGTACACGGCGAAGCCCGGAAGCTCGCGGGCGGCGACCAGCGCCAAGGCGCCGGCGCCCAGCAGCAGTGACGCCGCGGCATACCCCCAACGCTTGCCGCGGGCGGCGCCGACGCGCTGCCACACCGGGGTCACGAGCAGTGCCGGGCCGACGAAGCACACGAACAGGACCGTCGAGGCGGAGGCGCGCCCGAGCACGTGGCGCGCAACGTAGTCGACCCCGGCCAGCATGGCGCCGGTCGCGAGCGCCTGGAGGACAAAGGTGCCGAGGAGCAGCCGGAAGTCCTTGGCAGCAGCCACGGTCCGCAACTGCGCACTCAAGCTGCCGGCCGACGCACGCACCCGCCCCACGGGCGCAGCCGCCGTGCCTCGCCACGCACCGAGCACGCCCACGAGGATGAGGGCCGCCACGCACAGGCCCATGACCCGGTAGCCCTGGTCGGGGCCGACGGCATCGCGGACTGCCGGTGCCGACGCCCCGCTCACCAGGATCGCGAGCGCGAGCACCGCAACGCGCCACGTCATCAGGCGGGTGCGCTCGCCGTAGTCCCGGGTCATCGGCGGGCATCGCGACGTACGGGACCTGGAAGAAGGCGTAGGCGGTGGCGCAGGCGAGGAAGGCGACCACCACCCATGCCGCGGCAGGACCACGCGGTGCCGCCGGCCCGGCGAACAGCAGCGCGAAGCAGGCCGCGAGGGCGATCCCTCCCCGCAGCAGGAAAGGCCGCCGCGGTCCGGAGGGCGAGGATGAGCTGTCGCTGATCCGACCGGCGATCGGGTTGAGGACCACGTCCCATGCCTTGGGTACGAACACGATCGCGCCCGCGACACCGGCGGCGACACCGAGCCGGTCGGTCAAGTAGGGCAGGAGGAGCAGACCGGGCACCGTCCCGAACGACCCGGTGGCCACCGACCCGAACGCGTAGCCGCGCACCGCGGACTTGGGGAGCGGCTGGGTCACGCGGCCACTGTATTGGCTGGTGAGTATTGGCTGGTGGCCTTGCGGCGTGGCGCGGAATACTTCGCGTGGCCCGGGCGCTGCGGTCAGGCGGAGGCGGGAACCGGAGCCTCAACGACCGACGCGAGAAGGGCGTCCCCCCGTGGCCGCAGACGCACCGACGAGAACGGACGTTCCCGCCAGCTACCGCCCCTGGCCGGCCCTGTGGGCCATGGTCATCGGCTTCTTCATGATCCTCGTCGACTCGACCATCGTCTCGGTGGCCACGCCGGCGATCATGGAGGGCCTCGACGCGGACGTGAACGCCGTCATCTGGGTCACCTCCGCCTACCTGCTCGCGTATGCCGTGCCGTTGCTGATCACAGGCCGGCTCGGCGACCGCATGGGGCCCAAGCACGTCTACCTCGTCGGCCTCGCGCTGTTCACGGCGGCGTCGCTGTGGTGTGGGCTCACCGGGTCGATCGAGCAGCTCGTCGTGGCGCGCGTGGTACAGGGCCTGGGCGCATCGCTCATGACCCCGCAGACGATGGCGGTGATCACGCGCACCTTCCCGGCCGCCTCGCGCGGGCAGGCGATGGCGCTGTGGGGGGCGACCGCCGGTGTCGCGATCCTCGTGGGCCCGCTGCTCGGCGGCCTGCTCGTGGACGGACCCGGCTGGGAGTGGATCTTCTTCATCAACGTGCCGGTCGGGGTGGTCGCCTTCGTGATGGCGATGCGACTGGTGCCCCGCCTGGAGACGCACAGCCACACGTTCGACTGGCTGGGGGTCGCCCTGTCCGCGGTCGGCATGTTCCTGCTCGTGTTCGGGATCCAGGAGGGCGAGACCTACGACTGGGGCACGATCACCGGGTTCATCTCCGTGCCCCTCCTGATCGCAGCCGGTGTCGTGGTCCTGGCGGCGTTCCTGGTCTGGC
>JAICSZ010000184.1 GCA_025936615.1 Pedococcus sp.
GGCGTCGACGATGCGCACGTCGACGAAGGGCTGCGGCTTGCCGACCGACCCCGCCTTGGTGACGGCGTGCGCCTCGTCGAGGAGGAACGCGGTCGGGCCGGTCTCGGTCATGCCCATGCCCTGGCGGACCTGCACGCCTTTGCTATCGAGGCGTTCCAGCAGCGGCACCGGCATCGCCGCGCCACCGGAGGACCACGAGCGCACGCGCGACAGGTCGGCGCGGACGAAGTCCGGGTGCTCGGCCATCAGCTGGTACATCGTCGGCACCCCGAAGAACACGGTGGCCCGCTCGCTCAGCAGCCCGATGCTCTGGGCGGGGTCGAAGGACTCCGGAATGACCGTCGTCCCGCCGACGAACACCATCGGCAGGGCCATCAGGTTCCACCCGCCGGTGTGGAACTGCGGGAGCACCGACAGGAAGGTGTCGTCGGCGGTGAGGCCTGCAGCCATGCCGATGTTGAGGTGGTTGACCAGCGCCATGCCCGCGGTGTTCTCGACACCCTTGGGCCTGCCCGTGGTGCCGGACGTGTACATGAGGTACCAGAGCTGGGTCTCCTCGCGGGGGTCGTGGACGAGCTGACGGCCAGAGGCCGCAGCCAGGACCTGCTCGTATGCCGCGCCCGTCCCGTCGTCGTCGAAGGACAGCAGCCGCAGCGGGCCACGTTCGCCGAGAACGGTGTCGGCCAGGCGCGCAGCCGTCTCGGTGTGGGTCGCGTCGTGGACGACGCCCAGGGCGTCGGCGTCGCGCAGGATGTACTCGAGCTCGGTCTGGGCGAGCCGCCAGTTGAGCGGCACGAGGACGGCCCCGAGCTTGGCGCACGCGAACAGCAGCTCCACCGCGTCGGTGCGGTTGCGGGCGAGGGTCGCGACGCGGCTCCCGGCGGTGACTCCCCACTCGTCCCGGAGGAACTCGGCGGCGCGGCTGGCCCGCTCCTCGAGCTGGGCGTAGGTGAACTCGCGTCCGCGGTCCGGGTCGACGAGGGCGGGCCGGTCGCCATCGAGGTCGGCTCGCTTGGCGGTCAGGTCGGGCAGTCTCACGGCTCGCTCCGCTGGTCGGTCCGCGTTCGCGAACCCAGGAAGTCGCGCATCCCGCGCGCGGCCTCCTCGGTCGTCACCTGGTCGAGGAACGACTCCAGCTCGCGGGCGAGGCGCTCCTGGACGGAAGCCAGGTCGCCGCGGACGAGACGCTTGGTCCTGGCGAGGGCGCCCGGACGAAGTCCGGCCATCCGGGTCGCGAGCTCACGAGCTCGTCCGCGGGGGTCGTCGTCCAGGTGGGTGACCAGTCCCCACGCGAGCGCGGTGTCCGCGTCCACCCGGTCGTCGAGCAGCTGCCACGCCAGGGCTCTGCGCCGGCCAACCAGCTCGGGCAACAGCGCCGTCCAGCCGCCGTCCGGGCTGAAGCCGACCTGCGCGTAGTACGGCGCGAACCAGGCCCGGGGCGACGCCACGGTGACGTCGCCGGCGAGCACCAGCCCGAGCGAGCCGCCGGTGACCGGCCCGTCCACTGCGACGACCACCGGCGCATCGAGCCGCAGCAGGTCCATGACGAGTGCGTGGAGCTCTCCGACGGTGCGACGGGCGTAGTCGCGCAGGGCGCTGTCGGTGTGCCGCGCGAAGCCGGCGACGTCACCGCCGGTGCTGAAGCTGGGACCGGCCGCCTCGAGGAGCAGGACCCGCACGTCGGTGGACCCGGCCGCACCGGCTACCTCGTCCCGGGCGGCCACCAGCAGCTCCGGCACGAGGGCGTTGTGCCGCTCCGGTCGGTTGAGGGTGAGCACCCGGACCGGCCCCTCGTCGTGGCCGCGCACGAGCGCACCCGCCGGGGCGTCGCTGACCGCCACGCCACCCCTCCCTTCCAACCTGACAGGTGGTTCAGGCGTCATTGTTGGTAGGTGTGGGCTGACCTGTCAAGGACGGCCTCGAACGGCCAGCCGATCCGCATCCCGCCCTCGTGGGCGCCGGGCCGGTGCAGCCCCGGCTCGATGTAGTGCTCCACACCGAACATCGCTGCGAACGGCTCGGCGGGGATGCCGAGCAGCATCTCGATGTCGCTCGCCTGACTGCGGTGGGCCTCCAACGACGCCCGGCGCTGCGGAAGGTAGGCCCTGACGTCGACCTGCCAGTCGATCTGCGCCTCGGGGGTGCCCATCGGGTTGCCGTCGTCCTGGGGCTGGTCCGGGTCGAACGCCGCGTCGCCCTGCCCCGACGCAACCGCCGCTTCGTAGAAGTACCGCATCTGGTCCCGGTTGAACGTCGACTCGAGCAGTCGGGGCCGGTGCGCCGCGCGGGCAGCCGCGTGGTGCACCAGGCGGTTGACCCGGACGTGGTCCGGGTGGCCGTAGCCGCCGTGCCCGTCGTACCCGACGAGCACGTTGGCGGCCTCCTCGTCCAGCACCGCGACCAGCCGCTGTGCCGCCTCGTCCAGGTCGGCCCGCAGGAACGCGCCGTCGGCGGTGTTCTGCTCCCAGCCGGTCATGCCCGAGTCGGCGTAGCCGAGCCACGCGATCCGCTGCACCCCGAGCACCTTCGCGGACGCCTGCGCCTCACGCCTCCGCCAGTGAACCAGCGTCTCGCCCTCTCGCAGCCCCTCGGCAGGCAGCTCGCCGTGGTCCCCGTTGGTGGCGAACACCGTGACGACACGGTGGCCCTCGGCGACAGCTCTGGCCATCGACCCGGAGGTTTGCGACGCCTCGTCGTCGGGGTGGGCGTGCAGGAAGACGATCGTGGACACGCGCACATCATCGCGCAGCAGGCAAGTAGCGTGGCCCGGTGAGGACCGTGCGCGACCCGGCGCAGAGCCGGGAGATCCTGCACCTCGCCCTACCTGCCTTCCTCGCCCTCGTGGCCGAGCCGCTCTTCCTGCTGGCCGACTCGGCGATCATCGGCCACCTCGGTACCGCCCAGCTCGCCGGGCTCGGCGTCGCCAGTGCCACCCTCATCACGGCCGCGAACATCTTCGTGTTCCTCGCCTACGGCACCACCTCGATCGTGGCCCGCCAGGTCGGGGCCGGCTCCGAGCGCGGTGCGCTCGAGGCCGGGATCGACGGCACCTGGCTGGCCATCGCCCTCGGCGCCGTCACCACTGTCGTGGTCGCCCTGGCGGCCGAGCCGTTGTGTCGGCTCTTCGGTGCATCCGACGACGCCATCGGGTATGCCGCGACCTACCTTCGCGTGGCAGCGTTCGGCATCCCGGCGATGCTGGTGGCGCTGGCCGCCATGGGCGTGCTCCGTGGGCTCCAGGACACCCGGACCCCGCTGGTCGCCTCGGTCACCGGTTTCTCGGCAAACGTCGTGCTCAACCTGCTGTTCGTCTACGGGTTCGGTTGGGGCATAGCGGGATCCGCATGGGGGACGGTCATCGCCCAGACCGGCATGGCCACGGCACTGGTGGTCGTCATGGTCGCCCACGCCCGCCGCGCCGGTGCAGCCCTGCACCCACACCCCGGACGCGTGCTGCGTGCTGGACTCACCGGCATACCGCTGCTGGTGCGCACCTTGGCGCTGCGCGCGATCCTGCTGGTCACCACCTGGGTCGCAGCCGGGCTCGGCGACGTGCCGCTGGCGGCGCACCAGGTCGCGGCGACGGTGTGGAGCTTCCTGGCGTTCGCGCTCGACGCGCTCGCCATCGCCGCGCAGGCGCTCACCGGCAAGGCCCTGGGAGCCGGCGACGTGGCCGCTGCGCGGTCGGCCACCTCGACGATGGTGCGGTGGGGGGTGTGGGGCGGTGCGGTGCTCGGGCTGCTCGTCCTGGCGCTGCACCGAGTCATCCCGATGGCGTTCACCACCGACCCCGCGGTGCGCTCGGCGCTGGCGGCGGCGCTGGTGGTCGTGGCGATCGGGCAGCCGTTGTCCGGCTACGTCTTCGTCGTGGACGGGGTGCTCATCGGAGCCGGTGACGGGGCCTGGCTGGCCCGCGCGATGGTGGCGACGTTGGTGCTCTACCTGCCGTTCGCGCTGGCAGTGCACGTCGACGGCGGAACGTTGCTCGCGATCGGGGCGCCCTCGGCGGTGGCGGTGCTGTGGGCGGCGTTCACGGTCTTCATGGCGATCCGCGCCGGCTTCTTCTGGTGGCGGGTCCGCTCCGACCGTTGGGCCGTCACGGGCGCGTTCCGCTGACGCGACGGCGCCAGCGGGCCCACCAGCCCACCCACGACACCGCGACGAGCACCGCGACGACGGCCTGCAGCAGTCCCGTGTAGCGCGCCGGGTAGAGCACGCCCTCGATGTAGGTGTCGATGAACCCGGTGCCGGCCAGCCTGGCCTCGCCGGCCCGGGCGCGGGCCCAGTTCTCGAGGTCGGTGAGCGGGCACACGACGTGGAAGACCACGATGACGAGCCCCCACAGCGCGGCCGGGACGTGGAACCAGATGACGCGGCGCCACCGCCACGCAAGGAACCCGCCGAGGACCACGAAGACCAAGAAGCCGAAGTGCACCACCATGGTCGCCGAACCCAACGCGCGGTAGCCCACGACGGCGCCTCAGGAGACGCGGGTGGCGGCCTCGCGGCGGGGGTCGCCTGCCGCCTGCAGCGACCCGTCGGGCGCCCGGACCACCGCCCCCACGCCGCCGAAGAACATCGACTGGGACCCGTGGGAGTACGACGCGAGGCCGAGCTCGCCCACCGCCGCCACGACTTCCTCGTCGTCCTCGTGGTCGACCCGCGGTGTCCCGTCGTCCATGATCCGCACGTGCACCCGGGGCGCGTCGATCGCGTCCTGCAGCTCGTCACCGTGCAGGCAGAACCGTCCCAGCACCTGCATCAGCGCGGTCGTGATGCGGTCGGCGCCGGGGCTGCCCACGGCCAGGGCGGCGCCATCGCGGCGCCGCCCCACCGAGGGCGCCATGTTGGAGGCTAGCCTCGTGCCGGGCGCGAGCGCGTGCAGGCCGAGCCGGTTGAGCTCGGGCTCGCCGAGGCAGTTGTTGAGGAGGATGCCGGTGCCGGGAACCGTTGCGCCGGAACCGTATCCACTGGATGCGGTGATCGCGCAGACGGTGCCGTCACTGTCCGCAGCGGACACGTGCGCCGTCGACGAGGAGGTGGGCAAGCCGGCCAGTCCGTGCCGATCGATCGTCTCGAGGAGGGCGTAGCCGTCCTCCTCGAGGTCCGTGGACAGGTCGTGCACCCCGTGCCGGTAGGAGAGCACC
>JAICSZ010000258.1 GCA_025936615.1 Pedococcus sp.
CGTGGCCGCGCTCGCGAGGTGGCCGCCGAGCTCGGCCTGGTCGTCGAGGACGTCGACACCGGCTGGTGCGGTGCCGTGGTCCGGGTCGAGAAGGCCGGTGGCATGCGGGTCGTCCACCTCGAGGACCGACGCGGGCGCACGAAGGGCTTCCCCCTCGGTCCGGGGTTCCTGCTCGACGGTGCACCGGTGGTGTTGACGCCACCCACCGCTGCGGCGTCCGCGGCCCTGGCGCAGGCCCGGGCGGCCGGCTCGCGGACCGCGAGCGGGTCGCGGGCCGTCGAGGGCACCCGCGCACGAGTGGCGAGCGGGTCGCGGATCTTCGTCGAGGGACGTCACGACGCTGAGCTGGTCGAAAAGGTCTGGGGCGACGACCTGCGGGTCGAGGGGGTCGTCGTCGAGATGCTCGACGGCGTCGACGACCTCTCGGCGGCCATCCGGGACTTCGCGCCCGGGCCGGGGCGGCGGATGGGCGTTCTCGTCGACCACCTCCTGCCCGGCACCAAGGAGCACCGCGTGGTCGAGCAGGCCCGCAACCTCAAGCCGTATGCCGCGCACGTGCGTGTGTTGGGCCACCCGTACGTCGACGTGTGGCAGGGCGTGCGACCGGAGCGGCTCGGCCGGACCGCGTGGCCGGTGGTGCCGCGGGGCCAGTCGTGGAAGCACGGGATCTGCGCGGCGCTCGGCTGGCCGCACGAGACCCAGGCGGACATCGCACGGGCCTGGAAGCAGGTCCTCGGGACGGTGCGGACCTACGCAGACCTCGAGCCGACGTTGCTGGCCAGCGTGGAGGAGCTCATCGACTTCGTGACCGAGCCGGGGCACTGAGCCCGGTTGGGGCGCCGAGGCCTCAGGGTTTGTCCTGACGCTGCCCTGAACCATGCGCCACGGACCCCGAGTGGGCACATTTTCGCGCCGCGGATGCGTTTGACTGGGTGCAACACCACATCCGGAGGAACGCATGACTGAGCAACCGCAGTACCAGCAGCAGCAGCCGAGCTACGCCGGGTCCGCACGACCCATGTCGCAGCAGGACGAGAAGACCTGGGGGATGCTGACCCACGCGATCTCCGCGGTCGCCATGGTGGCGAGCGCAGGGAGCCTCGGCTTCATCGCGTCGCTGGTCATCTACCTGGTCTGCAAGGACCGCGGACCGTTCGTCCGGGCCCACGCCGCCAACGCCGTCAACGTGCAGCTGACCGCCCTGATCGGGCTTGTGGTCAGCGCCGTGCTGATGCTCGTCCTGGTCGGCTTCGTGACCTACCCGCTGGTCGTCGTGGCCGCTGTGGTGATCCACGCCATCGCCGCACTGAAGGCGCACTCGGGCGAGTGGTACGACCCGCCGTTCACCATCCGCTTCGTCCGCTGAGCGACCACCCCACCAGGACCGAGCCGGCTCCCTACCGCAGACCGAGCAGCCGCCGCACCACGGTGTCGGCCAACAGGCGGCCCCGCCTCGTCAGCACCACCCGCTGGCGGCGCAGGGCCGCCTTGCCGTCCACGAGCCCGTCGCCGACGAGCCCGGCCACCGCGCGCCGGCCCTCCTCGCGCAGCTCGCCCACCGGCAGCCCGTCCACGAGCCGCACCCCCAGGAGGACGCGCTCGTCGTAGCGCTGGTCCGCCGTCAAGGTCTCCCGCCCCTGCGCCGGGCTCACCCGCGAGGCCAGCCGACCGGCATACGCGTTGGGGTGCTTGACGTTCCACCACCGCACCCCGCCGACGTGGCTGTGCGCACCGGCACCTATCCCCCACCAGTTCCCGTCCGACCAGTAGCCGACGTTGTGCCGGCAGCGCGCGTCCTCGCGCAGCGCCCAGTTGCTCACCTCGTACCACCCGTAGCCGGCAGCGCCGAGGACGTCGTCGGCGAGCTCGTACTTGGCCGCCTCGTCGTCGTCCTCGGGCGCCGGCACTTGGCCGCGCCGCACCTGTGCGGCCAGCTTGGTGCCCTCCTCGACCACGAGGGCGTAGGCGGAGATGTGGTCCGGCGCCAGCGAGACCGCTGCGTCGAGGCTGGCTCGCCAGTCCTGCTCCGACTCACCTGGAGTGCCGTAGATGAGGTCCAGGCTCACCTGGAGCCCGGCCGCCCGGGCGGCCGCGACGGCACGGCCGACGTTGTCGGGGTCGTGCGTGCGCTCGAGGACCCGCAGGACGTGCGGGACGGCCGACTGCATGCCCAGCGAGACCCGCGTGAAGCCGCCCTCGGCGAGGGCCTGTAGGCCCTCGGGCGTCACCGAGTCGGGGTTGGCCTCGGTGGTCACCTCTGCGTCGTCGGCCAGGCCGAAGACGTCGCGTATGCCGCGCAGCATCCTCACGAGGTCGGCCGCGGCGAGCATCGTCGGCGTCCCGCCGCCCACGAAGACGGTCTGGACCGTCGGGGCCGTGGGGCCGAGCACCGTGGTGGCGAGGTCGAGCTCGCGCAGTGCGGCGTCCGCGTAGGTGGCGACGCTCGCCCCGTCGGCGCCCAGCTCGGTCAGGGTGTAGGTGTTGAAGTCGCAGTAGCCGCACCGCACCGAGCAGAACGGGACATGGAGGTAGAGGCCGAACGGCGCACCGGGCAGGCTGGCCAGCGCGACCCGCGGGAGCCGCCCGTCGGGCGTTGCGGGGTCGCCATCGGGCAGGGCGCTGGGCACCGACCCATCCTCTCAGCCGGCTCCTGAGGGCCCGGACCCAGCCGGACCGAGGCCCTTCTCGGCGTGTCCGGCGCGACACGCCGAGAACCGGGAGAAGCTCCGGAGAAAGTCATCGCGAATCTCGGCAAACCCCTTGCCGGGGTGGTCGCTCTCGACTAGAAATATGCGTACGCACTCACCTCGGTGAGAGCGTCGATCAGGACCTCGGTTCTGGTCGTAGAGAGCCTCGGAAACTCATACTTTCCGAGGCTCTCACCTTTGTCAGGGCACTTCTTCCTCCACCCTCGCCCTGCACCACCGAGCCGCCCGACCGGTACGTTCGCGTCCATGCGCCTGCTCAGCGACGCCGACGTCCAGCGCCTGCTCCCCGACCCTGCCCGCTGCGTGGAGCTGGCCGGTGAGGCCCTCCGGGCCCTGGCGGACGACAGTGCAGAGGTTCCGCCCAAGCCCGCGGTGCACCTGACCGGCGGCTCGTTCGCCAACGCCATGCCTGCGGCCTGGCCCGAACGAAACCTGTTGGGCTGCAAGTGGATCAGCATCTTCCCGGGCAACGCCGAGCGCTCTCTGCCGACAGCTTCGGGACTCATGGTCGTCAACGACGCCAGGACGGGACTGCCCCAGTGCGTCATGCCGGCCGAGGCGCTGACCGCCGCGCGCACGGCTGCCGTGTCCGGGGCGTGCATCGCAGTGCTGGCGCCCGACGACGGACCGGTGGCCATCACCGGCGCCGGTGTCCAGGCCCGCTCACACCTGCAGGTCCTGGCTGCGCTGGGCCGCACTGAGGTTGTCGTCCACGCCCGCCGGGCCGAGGCAGGTCACGAGCTGCAGGGCTGGGCCGCCCAACACGTCCCCGACATCCGCGTCCGGGTCGTCGGCTCGGCGCGCGAGGCGGTGGAGGGTGCGGGTGTGGTCGTCACCGCGCTGCCGATCGGGCTCACCGGTGTGGAGCTCGACGGGGCGTGGGTGCGCGAGGACGCCCTGCTGCTTCCGCTCGACTACGCGTCCTCCGTGGGCCCGGGCCTCGCGACCTCGGGCACGCTGGTGGCCGACCACCTCGCCCAGTTCGCAGCGGTGCGGCAGGCGCGGGGTCTCCCGGCGGCATACCCCGATCCTGTGGCCGCCACCGGCACGCTTCTTGCTGCCGGCACCCGACCAGCCGGTCGCATCACCTGCCAGAACCTCGGCAACGGGCTCAGCGACCTCGTGGTCGCGGCAGAGGTGGCCGGCGCCGCCGAGGCGCACGGCGCGGGCCAGACGATGGGTCCGAGCGGCGCGGCATAGGGTCGGGACGATGAACCCTCCCGACTGGATCGACCTCGACGGGGTCGTCAACATGCGCGACGTCGGCGGCCTGCCCACCACCGACGGCGGCCGGATCGCCAAGCATCGGCTGCTGCGCTCGGACAACCTGCAGGAGCTGAGCGAGCGCGACGTCGAACGGCTCGTCGACACGGTCGGGGTGAGCGACATCGTCGACCTGCGCAGCGACGTCGAGCTGCGGATCGAGGGCCCGGGTCCGCTGCAGGCCCGCGAGCTGGTCACCCACCACCACCACTCCCTGTTCCGTGACGACCTGTTCGCCGTGTCCGCCGAGGAGGCGTTGGTACTGCCGTGGTCGAAGGAGGCCACCGGGCGCGTGCCCCCGAAGGTGA
>JAICSZ010000340.1 GCA_025936615.1 Pedococcus sp.
GGCAAGGGTGTCGTGTTCGGCCTGGCTGATCAGGTCGGCCGCAACGTGCACCGGGTCGGCGGTGCGATCGGCCAGGACGGCGATCTCGGTGGGGCCGGCCTCGGCGTCGATGCCGACGACGCCCCGCACCAGCCGCTTGGCCGACACCGTGTAGATGTTGCCTGGTCCGGTGACCAGGTCGACCTTGCGGCAGGGGCCGGCGCCGTAGGCGAACATCGCGATCGCCTGCGCACCCCCGACGGCGTAGACCTCCTCGACACCCAGCAGCGCGCAGGCCGCCAGGATCGTGGGATGCGGCAACCCGTCGTGGTCGGCTCGGGGGGACGAGGCCAGCGCGATGGATCCCACCCCGGCCACCTGCGCCGGGACGACATTCATCACGACGCTGGAGACGAGCGGCGCGATCCCGCCGGGCACGTAGAGGCCGACCCGCTGGATGGGCACCATCATCTGGCTGACCCTGCCGCCGGGCACCACCGTGGTGGTGACATCGCGCTCCAGCTCGGCCTCGCAGGTCAGCCTCAGCCGCCTGACCGACTCCTCGAGCCCGGCCCGCATGTCGGGGTCGAGCACCTCCAAGGCCCGATGCAGGGCGGCCGCGGGCACGGCGATGTCGGTCTGCTCGACCCCGTCGAACCTCGCCGTGTACTCGTTGACCGCCTGCACGCCGCGATGACGTACGGCGTCGCAGATGGGGCGCACGACGTCGAGTGCGGACTCGATGTCGAAGGCTGCGCGCGGCACCACGGCGCGGTGGTCGAGGGCGCCCTGGCCCCGCAGGTCGACACGGCGGATCATGGCCCAAGTCTAGGTGGGACACGCGTGGTCGCCGGCCGCTGGTTGCTTCGGAGAGACTCGGCCGGTGGTGAGTAGGTTGAGAGGGTGCCCGAGCAGCTGCCGATCTTCCCGCTGAACACGGTGATGTTCCCGGGTGTGACGGTGCCGCTGCACGTCTTCGAGGACCGCTACCGGGCGCTCGTGCACCACCTGCTGACCATCTCCGACAAGTCGATGCGTCTCTTCGGCATCGTCGCGATCCGCGAGGGCTACGAGGTGGGGCTGCCCGACGTGCCGTCCGCGCAGTCGGTGCACCGCGTGGGCTGCGTGGTCCAGATGACCTCCGTGGAGCCCTACGAGGACGGGCGCTTCGACATCGAGGTGGTCGGCCGGCAGCGGATGCGGCTCGACGCGGTGGACACCTCGGGCCGCTACCTCGTCGGCGACGTCGAGACCATCACGGAGCGGACCCCCAAGGGCCGTGACACCGCGCACGAGGCGGCGCGCACCCTGAGGACCTTCGAGGAGTACCGGCGCCGGCTCTCCCAGATGCGAGGTGGGGACGTGCTCGACGGAGCCATGCCCCACGACCCGGAGTACCTCTCCTACACCCTGGCGGCGACGTGCCTGCTCACCTTGCGGGAGCGCCAGGACCTCCTCGAGGCGGAGAGCTCGCTGGAGCGGCTGGTCATGCTGCGCTTCGCCCTGCGCGAGGAGATGCGTGCCATGCGGGCGATCCCCTCGCTGCCCGCCACCGAGGTGGCCCGCACCAGCTGGTCACCCAACTGAGCCGTCGCTGAGCCACCTGTGAGCTGAGGACGGACGAGATGGCGAGGAGGGCGAGGAGGAAGGCCACAGGCGCTACGCCGGCCACGATGGCCTTGACCAGGGCCGGTGTCGCGTTCACCGAGCAGGGCTACGAGCACGACCCGGCTGCTGGGTCGTACGGCGTGGCGGCGGCAGAGGCGCTGGGGCTGCCACCGGAGCAGGTGTTCAAGACGCTGCTGACCAGTGTCGACGGGCGACTGGTGGTCGGCATCGTCCCGGTGTCGGGACGGCTCGACCTCAAGGCGGTGGCGGCCGCGGTGGGCGGCAAGAAGGCCGCGATGGCCGACCCGGCGGAGGCCGAGCGCGCCACCGGCTACGTCGTCGGGGGCATCTCGCCGTTCGGGCAGCGCCGGGTCCACCCGACGGTCCTCGACGACAGCGCGCTCGCCTACGACACGGTCTACGTCTCGGGTGGCCGGCGCGGGCTGGACCTCGGTCTCGCCCCGTCCGACCTGGTCTGGGTGACCGGGTGCCGTGGTCGCCGCGATCGGTCGGTGACCGACGGCGACCAGCCCGTTGCGCAGCAAGGCGCCGGCAGGCCCGGGTTCGCCGCCCCCCCGAACAGCCGCTCCGACGGGCACTCGCGCCCACTCGGGCAGCCGTCGACGCTCAGCCGGTGCGAGATGCCGCTCGAGTGCACGTCCGTGCGGTCGACCTCAGGTCCACCGCTCAGCCGGCGACCGGGTCTGTCTGCAGCCCGTCCCAGGACCATCGAGGCATCGGCAAGCCGGCAGGGACCGGCGGCTCACGGTCCGGAAAGGCGAGCACCTGGTCGACCGCCCACTCCATGTAGGCGCGCAGCGCCGCGCGGAAGTCCGGGTCCGCAGGCAGCCCCGCGTCGTCGGCGGCCCGCACGAAGCACTCGGTGAACCGGCGACCCAGGTCCGTTCATGTCGCCGTTGCCGGCGTGCATCTGCGGCATCGCCGACTGGTCGCTGCACGAGGTGGAGTAGGTCGACGGGCCACCGAGCACCTCCGCCCAGTAGGCCGCGAGCCGCTCCACGTGCCGAGGGTGCTGGTCGGGACGGGAGAACGGGTGGTTCAGCTCCGGGTCGTCCAGGCACCTGCGGTGATGTGCAGCGGCGAGCCTCAAGAAGGCGGGCTCCCCACCGGCGTGGTCGAAGAGGCTGGGACGCATGGGACCATGCTGCCACCGGCTGCGCTCCCGGCGCAGGCGGTCAGTCGTCGCGGCGGCCCCAGGGAACGCCGTACTCGCCGAGCAGGTCGAGGAACGGCTGCGCGTCGAACGCCTCCGGACCGAGCACCCCGCTGCCCGACCAGGTGCCGGCCGCGAGCAGCTCGAGCGCGACGACGGGGTTCACCGCCGTCTGCCACACGACGCACTGGTGTCCGTACTCCCGCATCGACCACTCGTTGTCGACCACGTGGTAGAGGTACGTCGAGCGCGGCCGACCGTCCTTGCCGGTGCCGGTGACCTGCAGTCCGGCACACGTCCTGCCGCGCATCCGGTCCCCGAGCGTCGCCGGGTCGGAAAGGCACGCGGCGACGACGTCACGCGGGCTCACCTCCACGCCATCGACCCGCACCGTCGCCGTGCGGTCCAGCCCCAGCCTGTGCAGCACCTTGAGCACGTCGATGAACTCCTGGCCGAGGCCGTACTTGAACGTCACCCGTCCCGCGCGCACCCAGCGGGGCATCAGGAGCACCTCCTCGTGCTCGACGTTGACGCACTCCACCGGCCCGATGCCGTCCGGGAACTCGAAGACCTCGGGCTCGCTGAACGGCTCGGTGGTGAACCAGCCGCCGTCCAGCCCCCGACGCGCGCGGTCCCGGGCCCAGACGACCGGCGGGTTGAGGCACTCCTCGATCGTCGTCCAGATGGAGAAGCTGGGGGCGAAGGCCGGACTGCCGTCAGGGCC
>JAICSZ010000235.1 GCA_025936615.1 Pedococcus sp.
CCGTTGTCGGCCTGGATGACGTCGTCGTCGTCGACACCCCGGAGGCATTGCTGGTCATGGCGAAGGACCGCGCGCAGGACGTCAAGTCGGTCGTCGATGCCCTGCGGGCCGAGGGCCGCATCGACCTCCTCTGACCCCCGTCCCCCCGCACTAGCCTTTGCTAGCAAAGGTTGCTGCAGGCATCAGGTGGCGAGGTCGCGGCGGCGGAAACCGGCCGCACCAACGGCGAGCGCCGCCACCGTGACCACCAGCAGGCCGACCAGGCCGGCCGCGTCCGCGTCGCCACCGGGCAGGGTGCCGAGGTGGTCGAACGGTGAGAGCCCCATCATCCAGTCCGGAAGCTTCAGGATCGCCCCGAGCTCACCGACGAGCAGGAACACCGCCAACAGGCCCCACGCCAGCAGGGACACCCGCGGCAGCACGCCGAACAGTGCCAGCGCCAAGCCGACACAGACGAGCACCGCCGGCCACGTCGCAAGCGCAGCGCCCAGCACCGCCCCGATTCCCGCCTCGCTCGTCGACGCCGCAGCGGCGCCGGCGCAGGTGCCGACCACGAACAGCAGCCACAGCGACCCGAGGGCGGCCACCAGCACGTGGCTCGCGACCCACCGCGGCCGGCTGGTCGCGGTCGCCAGCACCGCCTCCGCGCGGCCGGACGACTCCTCGCCCCGCAGCCGAAGCGCCGATGCTATGCCGTAGGCGGCCGCGCCGACGGCCATGAAGCGCAGCTCGGTGCCGAGGAAGGCGTCGAGGACCGAGCCGTTCCCGCCGCTCATCTTCCGCAGCATGTCCTCGATGCCCGGGCTGCTCGCGATCTGGTCCACCGACCTGGCCAGGCTGCCGACGACGAGGCCGAGGACGGCATACCCGATGCTCCAGCCGACCAGCGCACCCCGCTGGAGCCGCCACGCGAGGCCGAGCGCACTGCCCAGAGCCGGGCGTGCGCGGGCCGGCCCCGGCCGCGCGGCCCACAGGCCGGCACCGAGGTCGCGGTGCTGCAGCAGCACGTCGGCGACCACGAGCAGGGCCGCGGTGGCCGCAAGGGCCGGCAGCAGCACCCACAGACGGTTCGCGCCGAACGGGCTGACCTTCTCGGCCCAGCCGAGGAAGGAGAGCCACACCAGGCCCTTGGCCCCACCCGTCGCCGTGTCGGCCATCGCGCGGATCACGAAGGCGACCCCGAGGGCGCCCAGGGCGATGCCTGCGGCCCCTCGGGTGGTGGAGGTGAGCTGCACAGCGACCGCAGTCACCCCGGCCATGACCAGCCCGGCGACCACGATGACGGTGCCCAGCGCGACCGAACCAGTCGCATCCACGCCGGTGCCCATCAGCGCCAGCGCGGTGAGGACACCGGCAGCCACCACGGTGCCGACCGCGAGCATCACGGCCGCGGCGAGCGGGGCGCGCCGGCCGACGACGCCCGCCGCGACGAGCTCGAAGCGGCCCTCTTCCTCCTCGCTGCGGGTGTGGCGGCGCACCAGCGCGAAGGCGGTGAACGCGCCGAACAGGCTGCCCATCATGACCGTCTTGATGACGCCGACGCCTGCGGCGGTGAGCGAGGGGAGTGGTCCGTACAGCGCCGTGATGGACGGGTTCTCGGCCATCACCTTGGCGCCGGCAGCCGCCTCGGCGTCGGTGGGGTAGAGGTCGAGGGTGGCTGCCATGGTGCTGTAGGCCAGGCCCGCCATGACGAGGACGAGGACCACGACGAGCCAGCGGTCCCGCCGCCAGGCCAGCCGCAGGAGTGAACCGGTCCCCACGAGGGAGGTCATGCCCGCACCCCCTCCTTGGGCGCGTCGTCGGTGGTGGTGACCTGGTCGCGGTACTGCGACAGGAACAGCTCCTCGAGCGTCGGCGGCTGGCAGGTGATGGCTGCGATGCCGTGGGTGTCGAGTCGTCGCAGCACCTCACCCACCGAGCTGGTGTCCACCGAGAGCACGAGCCGGTCGCGGTCCTGGCGGGCCGCCTGCACGCCGGGCCAGCGCTCGGCCTCGGTGACGTGCGGAGGCCTCGCGAGGGTGGCCTCGACGCTGGTGCGGGTAAGGTGCCGCAGGTCGGACAGGCTGCCCGAGTCCACGACGCGACCGGCACGGATGATGCTCACGCGGTCGGCGGCCTGCTCGACCTCGGACAGGATGTGGCTGGACAGCAGGACGGTGCGCCCCTCGGCGCGGACCTGGGCCAGCTGCTCCAGGAACACGTTCTCCATCAACGGGTCCAGCCCCGACGTGGGTTCGTCGAGCACGAGCAGGGGGACGTCGGAGGCGAGCGCCGCGACCAGCGCGACCTTCTGACGGTTGCCCTTGGAGTAGGAGCGGCCCTTCTTGGTCGGGTCGAGGTCGAACGCCTCAAGCAGCTTGGCCCGCTTGCCCTCGTCGAGGCCGCCGCGCAGCCGGCCGAGCAGGTCGATGACCTCGCCGCCGGTGAGGTTTGGCCACAGGACGACGTCGCCAGGGACGTAGGCGAGCTGGCGGTGCAGCTCCGTGGCGTCGCTCCACGGGTCCTTGCCGAGGAGGGTGACGGTGCCGCCGTCGGAACGAAGCAACCCGAGCAGGACGCGGATGGTGGTCGACTTGCCCGCGCCGTTGGGGCCGAGGAAGCCGTGCACCTCGCCCTCCTCCACCTCCAGGTCGAGGCCGTCGAGGGCGGTGGTCGAGCCGAACTTCTTGATGAGGCCGGTGGCCTCGATGACTGGTGCCATGACACCGAGGATACATACTTTTCAGAAAATACTGAATGAACTAAAGTATGCCGCATGGCCACCTCATCCCCGAAGCGCACCTCGGGCGCGGACCGCCGCCGCTTCATCGAGCGGTTCGGCTCCGCCCTGACCGCGGCGGGGATGCAGCGCCTGCCGTCCCGGGTCTTCGCGTGCCTGCTCGCCGACGAGGACGGGCGGATGACGGCCGCCGAGATCGGCGTGGCGCTGTCGGTGAGCCCGGCGTCGGTCTCCGGGGCGGTGCGCTCCCTGGAGCAGCTGCGGATGATCCACCGCGCGAGGGAGGCGGGGAGCCGGCGGGACGTCTTCGTCGTCGCCGACGACGCCTGGCACGACGTGATGATGAGCTCCTCGTCGACCTACGCCCCACTGACCCAGACGCTGCGGGAGGGGGTCACGGACGTCGGGGGCCGGGGGACGCCCGCAGGTGAGCGCCTGGCCGTCAGCGTGGCCTTCCTCGAGTTCATCACCGAGGAGATGCAGCAGCTCTCGGAGCGGTGGGACAAGCGCCGCGCCGAGCTGGGCTTCTGACCGAGCGTCGCTGACTCATGATTTGCATGGGATAGCGCCGCCCGGGTGAGGTCGGCCACGAGCCGGGACCACGCGGCATACGGCGCCTCTATCGTTGGCCGCATGGCCGCCGACGCACGTTCCGAGTCCGACCTGCCGATCAAGGCGGTGTATGCCGCGGACGACCTCTCCGGCTTCGACCCGGCCGAGCAGCTGGGTGCTCCCGGGGAGTTCCCCTACACGCGCGGCGTCTACCCGAACATGTACACCGGGCGGCCCTGGACGATGCGGCAGTACGCCGGCTTCGGGACGGCGAAGGAGAGCAACGAGCGCTACCACGAGCTCGTCGCCAACGGCACCGGCGGGCTGTCGGTCGCCTTCGACCTGCCGACCCAGATGGGCTACGACTCCGACGAGGCGATCGCCCACGGCGAGGTCGGCAAGGTCGGCGTCGCGATCGACTCGGTCGACGACATGCGGACGCTGTTCGGCGGCCTGCCCCTCGGCGAGCTCTCCACGTCGATGACGATCAACGCGCCGGCCGCGACCCTGCTGCTCATGTACCAGGTCGTCGCCGAGGAGATGGGCGCCGACGCCACGCGGCTCGCCGGCACCATCCAGAACGACGTGCTCAAGGAGTACATCGCCCGCGGCACCTACATCTACCCGCCGAAGGAGTCGCTGCGGCTGATCGCCGACACCTTCGCCTACTGCCATGCCGAGATGCCACGGTGGAACACGATCTCGATCTCCGGCTACCACATGGCCGAGGCGGGCGCGACGCCCGCGCAGGAGATCGCGTTCACCCTCGCGAACGCCAAGGCGTACGTGCAGGCGGCGATCGACGCGGGGCTCGAGGTCGACGACATCGCCCCGCGGCTGTCCTTCTTCTTCGTGGCCCGCACCACGCTGCTGGAGGAGGTCGCCAAGTTCCGCGCAGCCCGTCGCATCTGGGCCCAGATCATGCGTGACGAGTTCGGTGCGACCAACCCCAAGTCCCTGATGCTGCGCTTCCACACGCAGACGGCCGGCGTCCAGCTCACCGCCCAGCAGCCCGAGATCAACCTGGTGAGGGTCGCGCTCCAGGCGCTGGGCGCCGTGCTCGGCGGCACGCAGAGCCTGCACACGAACTCCTACGACGAGGCGATCGCGCTGCCGACGCGCAAAGCCGCTCGTCTGGCTCTGCGCACGCAGCAGGTCATCGCCTACGAGAGCGACGTGACCAAGACGGTCGACCCGTTCGCCGGCTCGTACGTCGTGGAGTCCTTGACGGACGACCTCGAGGCGGCGATACGCGAGCTCATGCAGGCGGTCGAGGACCGTGGCGGCGC
>JAICSZ010000320.1 GCA_025936615.1 Pedococcus sp.
CGTCAGCGCCACCATGATCGGCTGCGGCAGCACGGTCACCCCGCCGATCGGCAGCTGGAACAGCAGCACCCCGCTGAACGCCATGATCCCCGCAGCGATGATCTGGCCGCCGAACTTGGTCAGCCAGTCGAGCTCGCGGATGTCGTCGATCGCCCCGAGCAGGCACACGATCGCGGCTCCCACCAGCACCCCGAGCAGCTCCGGCCCGAGCCGGAAGACCTGGCCCAGGAACGGCAGCCGGCTCGCCGCGAGCATCGAGGCCGCGAACCCGAGGAAGATCGCCACCCCGCCCAGCCGTGGGATCGGCGTGGAGTGCACGTCGCGGTCACGGACCGGGGTGAAGGCCCCGGTGCGGACGGCGACGGCGCGCATCAGCGGCGTCGTGGCATACGTCACCACCGCGGCGACCATCAGGACGAGGAGGTACTCGCGCACTCAGGCGCCTCTCGCAGGAGCGTGTTTGGCCGGGACTCAGGAGTGCGGGTATGCCGGGTAGCGCGTCACGAGGTCGCTCACCCCCGTGCGCACCTCCTTGGAGACCGCGTGGTCGGGGTCGGCGTCGCCCTTGGTGACCGCGGTGGCGATGAGCTCGGCGACCTGCTTCATCTCCTCGGTGCCCATGCCCTGGGTGGTGACGGACGGGGTGCCGACGCGGATGCCGCTGGCGATGTTGGGCTTCTGCGGGTCGAAGGGAATGGCGTTCTTGTTCAACACGATCCCGGCCGCGTCGCACCGGGCCTCCGCGTCCGCGCCGGTGACGCCCACTCCCTGGAGGTCGTGCAGCGACAGGTGCGTGTCGGTGCCGCCGGTCGTCGGGCGGATGCCGTGCTCGCCCAGCGAGGTCGCGAGCTGGGCGGCATTGGCGATGACCTGCGTGGCGTACTTCTGGTACTCCGGCGTCGCGCACTCGGCGAAGTTGACCGCCTTCGCGGCGATGGTGTGCATCAGCGGGCCGCCCTGCATCATCGGGAAGACCGCCTTGTCGATCTTGGTGGCGTGCTCCTCCTTGCAGACGATCGCGCCGCCGCGCGGGCCGCGCAGCACCTTGTGGGTCGTGAACGAGACGACGTCCGCGTGCGGCACCGGGCTGGGGATCGCCTTGCCGGCGACCAGCCCGATGAAGTGTGCGGCGTCGACCCAGAAGATCGCACCCACCTCGTCGGCGACCTTGCGGATCCGCTCGAAGTCGATGAGCCGCGGGATTGCGGAGCCGCCCGCGCAGATGATCTTGGGCTGGTGCTCCTTGGCGAGCCGCTCGAGCTCGTCGTAGTCGATGTCCTCGGTGTCCTTGTCGACGCCGTAGTGCACGGCGTTGAACCACTTGCCGGAGAACGAGACCTTGGTGCCGTGGGTGAGGTGGCCGCCCATCGGCAGCGCCATCGCGAGGATGGTCTCGCCCGGCTGCATGAACGCGCCGTAGACGGCCTGGTTGGCGCTGGCGCCCGAGTGCGGCTGGACGTTGGCGTGGTCGGCGCCGAACAGCGACTTGGCGCGCTCGATGGCCAGGGTCTCGGCCTTGTCGACCTCGGAGCAGCCGCCGTAGTAGCGCCGCCCGGGGTAGCCCTCGGCGTACTTGTTGGACAGCGTCGAGCCGAGCGCGGTCAGCACGCGCGGGCTGCACAGGTTCTCGGACGCGATGAGCTGCAGACCGCTGCGGATGCGGTCGAGCTCGGAGACCAGGACGCCCGCGATCTCGGGGTCGAACTCCTCCAGCGCCCCGAAGTCGGAGCCGTAGAAGGTGTCAGCGCTCATGGGGATCTCCTGTGTCCGTGCCGGCGGAAGTGGGGGTCTCAGGCAACTGTATGCCGTCGGGCTGGCTCGCCCCGGCCGCCACGGGCTCGTCGGTGGTCGCCTCCCCAGGCGGGCCCGGGGTCGCCTCGTCGGCCGGTTCCTCGGACGCCTCGAACGCCTCTGACGCCTCGGACGCCGTCGCGTCGAAGGGCTCGTCGTCGGGCGGTGGCGGGTTGAGGGCGGTCTGGATCTGCGCCCACGTGATCGCGCCCTCGCGCAGCACCACCGGGTCGGCACCGGTGCAGTCGACGATGGTCGACACCTCGTCGCTGGTGGTCGGCCCGCCGTCGAGGTACACCGCGGCCGCGGCGCCGAGCTGGGCGGCCGCGTCGGTGACCGTCGTCGCCGGCGGCTGGCCGGTGAGGTTGGCACTGGTCACCGCCATCGGCCCGACCTCGGTGAGCAGCGCAAGCGCCACGTCGTCGCGCGGCATGCGCAGCGCCACCGTGCCGTTGGTCTCCCCCAGGTCCCACATGAGCGAGGACTGGGCCGACAGCACCAGGGTGAGCGGCCCGGGCCAGAACGCCTCGATGAGCTCGCGCGCCCACTGCGGGACGTCGCTGGCAAGCCCGTCGACCGTGCGCACGCTCGGCACGAGGACCGGTGGTGGCATCTCGCGCCCGCGGCCCTTGGCGGCGAGCACGGAGGCCACCGCCTCGGGTGAGAACGCGTCTGCCCCGACGCCGTAGACGGTGTCGGTCGGCAGCACGACGACCTCGCCGCCTCGCACCGCCTCGGCCGCCCTGGCCACCCCCTCGGCGCGCCCTTCCTCGGTCGTGCAGTCGTACACCGGACTCATGCCGCCACCCTATGGCCCTGCTCACCCGAGTCTTTGAGTGGTCTGACGGGCCATAGCGCGTCAAAGCCCTCAATGACTCGGGGCGAGGTGGGGGCGAGGTCAGGCGCGGGTGGCGACGGTGGCCCGCGGGCGGCCGGTGAGGTCGCGGTGGTCGACGACGTCGCGCCACGACCCGGTCCGCTCCAGGGCCGCCGGGAGCGAGTCGCCCTGGGTGTCCGCGTGCTCCATCACGAGCGTGCCACCGGGCCGCAGCAGGGCAGCAGCGCGCGCCGCCACCGCGAGCGGCACCCGCAGTCCGTCCTCGCTCCCGCCATACAGCGCCACCGACGGGTCGTGGTCGCGCACCTCGGCGTCGACCGGGACCATCCCGACGGGGATGTACGGCGGGTTCGACACGACCACCTCGACCGCGCCGTCCAGCTCCGCCAGCACCTCCGCCGAGGTCGCGTCACCGAGCCGCAGCTCGACCGCCAAGCCGGTCAAGGCGACGTTGCGCGCGGCCCAGGCGTGCGCCTCGGGGGCCAGCTCCGCGGCATACACCCGCGCCGCAGGCACCTCGTCGGCGACGGCGAGCGCGATGGCGCCCGACCCGGTGCACAGGTCGACCACAACAGGTCGCTCCCCCGCCGCCCGCGCGGCCTCGATGGCCAGCCCCGCCGCCACCTCGGTCTCGGGCCGCGGCACGAAGACCCCAGGCCCCACCGAGAGCTCGAGCCGGCGGAAGCCGGCGCGGCCGGTGAGGTGCTGCAATGGCACCCGGTCGGCGCGTTCGGCAACCAGTGCCTCGTATGCCGCGGGGGCGGGTGCCCCGAGCACCATTGCCTTGTGGACGTCCCCGACCGAGCAGCCCAGCGCGTGGGCAGCCAGCGCCACGGCGTCGGACTCGGGCGAGGCGACGCCAGCCTCGGCCAGCCGAGCGGCCGCCAGCCGGACGGCGTCCCGCAGGTCCGGCTCGCTCACTTGCCCTCGGCGACGGCGGCCAGGCGGGATGCCTCGTCGGCGTCGACGGCCGACTGGAGCAGCGGGTCGAGCTCACCGTCGAGCACCGTGTCGAGGTTGTAGGCCTTGAAGCCGGTGCGGTGGTCGGAGATGCGGTTCTCC
>JAICSZ010000284.1 GCA_025936615.1 Pedococcus sp.
CCGCCGCTGCACCCACGGCGCCAGGTGCGTGCGGGCCCACGCGGCGTTCGCCGCAGCAGTCTCGCGACGCCCCGCCGGAGGTTGCGGGGGCAGCGGCGTGGACCAGTCCGCCCGGTCGGTGTCGTGGCCGAGCGCGGACAGGGCGTTGAGCGCCACCCGTCGGTGCCCCTCACTCGTCATGTGGATCCGGTCCTCGCCCCACATCCGCAGGTCCCGCAGGGCGCCCATGCCCCACTGGTTGATGACGTAGCAGCCGTGCTGCTGGGCGATGCTGAAGATGTTCGCGCTGTGGATCGCGTGCCGCCCGCGCAGCATCCCGAGCACCGGCGCCCCGGCCGGGTCGGTCGGCGTCGCCAGCAGCACGTCCGCACCGGCGGCCTGGAGCCGCACCACCGCGGCCTCGAGCGCGTCGGCGATGGCGTCGAGGTCCGCCCGTGGCCGCAGGATGTCGTTGCCGCCGCCCACCATCGAGACCAGGTCGGGTCCCAGGGCGATCGCGGCGTCGAGCTGGGGGCCGATGACGTCGGCGAGAAGCCGGCCACGCACGGCGAGGTTCGCGTAGGTGAAGTCGCCGTCCGCGAGCTGCGACAGGTGGCCGGCGAGCCGGTCCGCCCACCCGACGAAGGCGTGCGGGCGCGAGGGATCCGCGTCGGACATGCCTTCGGTGAAGGAGTCGCCGATCGCGACGTAGCGGTGCCAGATCTTGCCGCGCTCCGGCAGGTGGGTGGCGTCGGCGACGGGGGTGTCGGTCACGGCAGGCTCCAGTCGATCGGTGCGGCGCCCTGTCGGGCGAGCAGCTCGTTGGCGCGGCTGAACGGCCGCGACCCGAAGAACCCCGAGTGCGCGGACAGTGGCGACGGGTGCGCGCTCTCGATGGAGGGCACCTCGCCAAGGTGGGGGACGAGGTTGCGGGCGTCCCGCCCCCACAGGATCGCGACGAGCGGCCCGCCGCGGGCGACCAGCGCCGAGATCGCTTGTGCCGTCACGCTCTCCCACCCCTTGCCGCGGTGGCTGGCCGGCCTGCCGGGGGACACGGTGAGCACCCGGTTGAGCAGCAGGACGCCGCGCTCCGCCCACGGGGACAGGTCGCCGGTCGAGGGCCGCGGAATCCCGAGGTCGGCCTGCAGCTCCTGGTAGATGTTGGCCAGGCTCCGCGGCACAGGCGCCACGTCGGGAGCCACGGAGAAGGACAGGCCGACCGCGTGACCCGGCGTCGGGTACGGGTCCTGCCCCACGATGAGCACCCGCACCGCGTCGAGCGGCTGCTCGAACGCCCGCAGCACGTGGGCACCCGCGGGCAGGTAGCCGCGGCCCGCGGCCAGCTCCTCCCGCAGGAACTCGCCGAGCTCCTGCACGGCCCCGCCCACCGGCTCCAGCGCCGCCGCCCACGAGGGGTGCACGAGCTCGGTGAGGGGAGCAGGCGGCATACCGAGCAAACTAACGCGCCCTCAGCGGAAGATGGCGGCGAGGTCGTCGAGCCGCGACGGCACGACTCGGAACCACGCCCAGGTGCCGCGACGCTCCCGGGTCAGGAGCCCCGCCTCGGTGAGCACCTTGAGGTGGTGGCTCACGGTCGGCTGGCTCAGCCCGACGGCCGCGGTGAGGTCGCAGACGCACGCCTCCTGGTCCTTCGACGAGCGGATCAGCGAGAGCAGCCGCAGCCGCACGGGGTCGGCGACGGCCTTGAGGACCGTCGCCGTCGCCTCGGCCTCGGCAGGCGCCATCGCCTCGTCCGTGGTGAGGGTGCCGCAGCAGGTGGGGCTGACATCGGTGAGCGGCAGGCTCGTGGTGGGCATGGCAACTCCATATTGACATTCGTCTATGCAAGCGGTTGACTCGCTGCATTGATGCTAGTCGATGAAGGGAGGCGTCATGGAAGACACCACGTGTTGCGGCGGGTGCTGCGGCGGCGGCTGCTGCTGAACGGTTGCCGCGCCCTGCCCGGGTAGGTGGGCGGGGCGCGGCCCGCCTACGCTCGGGGACCGTGAGTGCGCGCTGGCCGGTGGTGTTGTTCGACTTCGACGGGACCCTCGCCGACACCATCCCCCTGATCGTCGCCTCCTACCACCACGCGCTGTCGGCCTCGAGCCTGCCGCCAGTGGACGACGTGGAGGTGCGTTCGTGGATCGGCCGGCCGCTGCAGCCGGTGCTCGAGGAGCGCTACCCGGGCCGCGGTGCGGAGCTGACCGAGGTCTACCGCGCGTGGAACCTGGCCAACCACGACGAGCTCATCAGGGTCGTCGCCGGCATGACCGAGCTCCTCGACGACCTCCACAGCGCCGGTGCGCGCACCGGTGTGGTCTCCTCGAAGCGGGCGGAGACGGTGCGGCTGGGCCTGCGCGCCGTGGGGCTGGCGGGGCGGATCGACGTGGTTGCAGGACAGGACGAGGTCACCCACCACAAGCCCCACCCGGAGCCGTTGCTGTATGCCGCGCGGCAGCTGCGCGTGTCCGCTGCGGACTGCGTGTACGTGGGTGACGCGACCGTGGACGTGCAGGCGGCGCGCGCGGCGGGCATGGGGGCAGTCGCGGTGACCTGGGGTGCGGGTGAGCCGGCCCTGCTCGCGGCCGCTGGTCCGGACGCCGTCGTCGACGACGTGGCCGGCCTGCGTGAGGTCCTGCTCGGGCGGGCCCACCCCTAGACTCGCCGGCGTGCACGGCTACACCGACCAGCAGCTGGAGACGTTGGGCGATGCGATCCTCGCCTACTCCGCGGACCGCCTGAAGCTCGACCCGGTCCCCCTCGACGGACCCCGCACCTACGCCGAGCTGGAGGCCGCCGCCGACGGCACCATCACCTCCCACGGCATCGGCGGCGAGGAGGCCCTGCGGCTCTTCGCGGAGGACCTGGCGCCGGCGTGCATCTCCACCGACCACCCGCGCTACCTGTCCTTCATCCCCTGCGCGCCCACGGAGGCGGCGGCGATGTTCGACCTCGTCGTCGGTGCCTCCTCCATCTACGGCGGCTCGTGGCTGGAGGGCGCCGGCGCGGTCTACGCCGAGAACCAGGCGTTGCGATGGATCGCCGACCTGGTCGGCCTCCCGCCACAGGCGGGAGGCGTCTTCGTGCCCGGTGGCACCATCGGCAACCTGTCAGCACTGGTGGCCGCCCGGCACACCGCACGGACACGCGCGGCAGCCGCAGGGGTGACCGGCAACGGGTCGCGGCCGTGGCGGGTCGCGGCCACCCACGGGGCGCACTCCTCGATCGAGTCCGCCTGCGAGGTGATGGACGCCGAGCTGGTCGGCGTCCAGGTGGACCAGGACATGCGGCTCACCGGCGCGGCCCTGCGCGAGGTGCTGGTCGCGAACGGGCCGGAGACGTTCTTCGCGGTGGTCGCCACCAGCGGGACGACCAACTTCGGCATCGTCGACGACCTGGCCTCCGTGGCGGAGGTGTGCCGCGAGTACGGCATCTGGTTCCACGTCGACGGCGCCTACGGAGGGGCCGGGCTGGCGGCGCCATCGGTGCAGCACCTGTTCGACGGCGTCGAGGACTGCGACTCGTTCATCGTCGACCCGCACAAGTGGCTGTTCGCGCCGTTCGACTGCTGCGCGCTGCTCTACCGGGAACCAGCGCTCGCCCGCGCCGCGCACACCCAGCACGCGTCGTACCTGGACGTGCTCACCGAGGCGCCCGACTGGAACCCCACGGACTACTCGGTCGGGCTGACGCGGCGGGCGCGCGGGCTGCCGTTCTGGTTCAGCCTCGCCACCCACGGGACCGACGCCTACCGCAACGCCGTCGAGCAGACCCTGTCGGTGACCCGGTTCGCGGCGGCCGAGATCCGCCGCCGCGACCACCTCGAGCTGGTAAGGGACCCCGACCTGTCGGTCGTGGTGTTCCGGCGGCTCGGGTGGAGCGCAGGGAAGTACCAGGAGTGGTCGGACCGGCTGCTTGCGGAGCAGTTCGCGTTCGTGGTGCCGACGTCGCACGAGGGGGAGACGCTGTGCCGGTTCGCGATTGTCAACCCGCGCACCTCCGAGGACGACATCCGCGCCATCCTCGACACCATGGAGTGACTCGCCACCGGGCTGGTCGGTGGGCTGAGCGGGGCTGTTGTTACTGCTGTGGCGCCATGGAGCCAAGACGCCACGACACCC
>JAICSZ010000286.1 GCA_025936615.1 Pedococcus sp.
AGGAAGCCGCGCTCGTCGAGCTCGCCGAGGTCGCCGGTGTGCAGCCACCCCTCGGCGTCCTTGACCTCGGCCGTGTCCTCCGGCTTGTTGTGGTAGCCCTCCATGACGCCGGGGCCCTTGAGCAGGACCTCACCGTCCTCGGCGATCCTCACCTCCGTGCCCGGCAGGGCCCAGCCCACCGTGCCGATGTTGTTGGCGGTGGGACGGTTGACGAAGGACGCCGCGCTGGTCTCCGTGAGCCCGTAGCCCTCGAGGATGGTCAGGCCGATCGAGTCGAACCACGAGGCGACCTCCTTGTTGAGCGCCGCGGACCCGGAGATGAAGAACCGGACCCGGCCGCCGAACCGGGCGCGCACCTTGTGCAGGACCAGCTTGTCGGCGAGCGCCAGCTTCTTGGCGAGCATCCCCGAGGGCTCTTCCCCGCGTGCCCGCATCGCGCTGACCTGCCGGCCGACGCCCACGGACCAGTGGAACAGCTTCTCCTTGAGGCCGCCCTCCTCGGCCATCATCATCGTGATCCGGCCGTACGCCTTCTCGAAGATGCGCGGCGCGGCTCCCATGAAGGTCGGCTTCACGACGGCGAGGTTGTCGACGATCTTGTCCACGCGACCGTCGACGGCCGTGGGGAACCCCACCTGCAGGGGCAGGGTCAGCAGCACCTTGCCGAAGACGTGGGCGAGCGGCAGCCACAGGTACTGCACGTCGTCCGGGCCGAGCAGGCCGAGCGAGTCGACCGCGGCGGCCTCGTAGGTCCAGGCGTCGTGGGTCAGCCGGACCCCCTTGGGGCGACCCGTGGTCCCCGAGGTGTAGATGATCGTGGCGAGCTGGTCGGGGCGGATGGCGTCGACGCGGTCGTCGACGGCCGAGGGGTTGGTGGCGAGCAGCTCCTGGCCCATCTGCTCGAGCTCGGCGAGGCTGATGACCCACTCGCCGTCCGAGGTGCCGTCGAAGGTGACGACCCGGACCAGCTCCGGCAGGTCGACCCGGCGCTCCCAGAGCTTGGCGATCTGCGCGTCGTCCTCGGCGAAGGCGACCATGCTGCCGGAGTTGGACAGGATGTAGGCCACGTCGGGGGCGATGGTCGTGGGGTAGATGGTCGTCGTGGCGCCGCCGGAGAGCATGACGGCGAGGTCCGTCAGCGCCCACTCGTAGCGCGTCGAGGACGCGATCGCGACGCGGTCCTCCGGCTCGATCCCGAGCGCGATGAGGCCGGCGGCAAGGCGGTAGCCCACCTGCTGGACCTCGGTCCAGGTGACCGATGGCCACTGGTCGCCCTCGGGGAAGCGGAAGGCGTCCGCGCGGGGCGTCTTGGCGACGCGGTCGCGGAACAGCTGGGCGACGTTGGGTGCGCGGCCGTCGATGACGGCCTGCCTGACCTGCTCGGTCGCTGCGGTGGGTGTGGGCGTGGGGTGCACGGTCTGGGCAGACATGGGTTCCTCGGCTCGGGGTCGGGGTTCCGGGGATCCTGCCACGGCGCTGGCCCCGTAGCGCCGTTGTGGTCGCCAATGTGACCGAACGGTTGGCCTCAGCGAGTCAGGAGGGGACGATCGAGGCCAGCACCTGCCGGCACTTCTCGACGTCCCTGGCCATCGCCTCGAGCAGCGCCTCGACCGAGTCGAACCGCTCGGTGGGGCGGATGTGCTCGACGAACTCCACCCCCACCTGCTCGTCGTACAGCTCGAGGTCGTCACGGTCCAGGACGTACGCCTCCACGGTGCGGGCCGTGCCGTCGAAGGTCGGGTTGGTGCCGACCGAGATGGCCGCCGGCAGCGTTCGCTCGGGGTCGTCAGGTGCCGCACCCAGCCGGGTGAGCCACCCGGCATAGACGCCGTCGGCCGGCACGAGGCCCAGGGCGTCGGGCGAGAGGTTCGCGGTGGGGTAGCCCAGCTCGCGCCCGCGGTGGGCACCGTGCACGACGGTGCCGGTCATCCGGTGCGGCCTCGCGAGGATGGCCGCGGCCGCGGCGACCTCGCCGGCGTCGAGGTGGCGGCGGACCGCGGAGCTGGAGAACCGCGGGTTGTCTGCGTCGCCGAGGTCCTCGAGGACGATCACGTCGAAGCCGTGTGTCCTGCCCAGCTCGCGCAGGGTGTCGACGTCACCGGTGTAGTCCCGGCCGAACCCGCGCGCGTCCTCACCGACCACGAGGACCTGCGCCTGCAGCGCCTCGACGAAGGTGCGCACGATGAACTCCTCGGCGCTCTGCTGCGCGAACTCGCGGGTGAACTCCAGGACGAGCAGCCCGTCGATGCCCGTGGACCCGAGCTGGTCGTCGCGCAGCTCACCGGGGGCGATCAGCTCGAGGCTCTCGGGGTGGAAGATGGTCGCGGGGTGCGGGTCGAAGGTCACCGCCACGCTCGGCAGCCCGCGCGCGGACCCCTCGGCGACCAACCGGGCGAGGACGGCGCGGTGCCCGCGGTGGACGCCGTCGAAGTTGCCGAACGTCGCCACGCAGGGGCGCAGCCCATCAGGCGTGTGGGCGGGGTCGGTCCAGCGTTGCACGGAGGACACTCTACGAACCCGCGGGGGCGAACACGACGTGTGTCCGCGCCGTCTGGCCGGATTCGTCCAGCATGGCGACCAGCCGGCCGTTCGGCGCGAACGCCGCAACCGGCTCGAGACGGCCCGGCTGGGCCGATGGCACCCGCTGCCCGTAGCCCACCGCGGTGGCCTCGGTCTCGTCCAGCTCCCGGACGGCAAACTGCTCCCGCGCCGCCTCGGCGAGCGGCACCACCGGCACCAGGCTCGGGTCCGCCACCGCTGCCAGGCTATCGAGGTCGTGGGCGGCGTCGAGGGTGAACGCGCCGACTCGGGTGCGCCGCAGCGCGGTCAGGTGCCCACCCACCGCGAGCTCGGCGCCCAGGTCGCGCGCGAGCGCGCGGACATAGGTGCCGGAGCTCACCCTCACCTCGACGTCGACATCGAGCAGCGGTATGCCGCCGGGAGCCTCGCGCTCGTGGGTCGCCACGACGTCGAAGCGGCTCACGGTGACCGGCCGCGCGGGAAGGTCCACCTGCTCGCCGGCACGAACCCGGTGGTAGGCGCGCTCGCCCTTGACCTTGATGGCCGACACCGCGCTGGGCACCTGCTCGATGTCGCCGGTCAGCCGGGTCACGGCGGCCGCCAGTGCGTCCGGGGTGACGCCGGCGGCGGAGGCCGTGGCGCTGACCTCCCCCTCGGCATCGTCGGTGATGGTGGCCTGCCCGAGGCGGATGGTGGCCGCGTAGTCCTTGTCGCAGCCGACGAGGAAGGTGAGCAGCCGCGTGGCGCGCCCGACACCCAGCACCAGGACACCGGTGGCCATCGGGTCGAGCGTGCCCGCGTGCCCGACCTTGCGCGTGGCGCACAGCCTGCGCGCACGGGCCACCACGTCGTGGCTGGTCCAGCCGGAGGGCTTGTCGACGACGAGCAGCCCGTCAGCGGCCGGCATCAGCCCCGGTCGTCCCGGCCTGCGGCCTCGTCGTCCTCGGCTTGGGCTTCGTCGTCGTCCGCATCGTCGGCGTGCTGGTAGGGGTCGGCGTCGCCGGCGTAGGTCGCCGCGGCCGCGGCCGCGGCAACCGCGGCGTCACGCTCCTTGGCCTCGCGGAGAAGGTCCTCGAGGTGGGCAGCGGTCTCGGGGATCGCGTCGGCGAAGAAGTCGAGGCTCGGCGTCAGCCGGATCTGGATCTGGCCGCCCACGAACGAGCGCAGCCGGCCCTTGTTCTTCTCCAGCAGCGCTGCCGTCCTGTCGCGCTGGGCCTCGTCGCCCAACACGGTGTAGAAGACCGAGGCGTGCTGCAGGTCGTTGGTGACCCGGACGTCGGTGACCGTGACGAACCCGAGGTCGGGGTCCTTGACGATGCCCTCGAGGTTGGCAGCGATGAGGACCTTGATCCGGTCGGCGATCTTGCGGGCGCGTCCGGCGTCGGCCACGGCGTCCTCCTCGGTCACGTGTTCACTTGCGGTCTGCTGGCCCGCCCACCCTAGTTGCTGCTTGTTGCGGCGCGGGGCCGGGGGGCCCCGGCCCCCGCCGCAGGGGGTGTGGGGGGACGGGCCCGCCCACCAGAAGAGCAACCCCACCCCGCCCACCCGCACCAGCACCCACCCCCCCC
>JAICSZ010000018.1 GCA_025936615.1 Pedococcus sp.
AGGTCATCGACATCGACCTCGAGCGTCGCCGGATCTCGTTGAGCCTCAAGCAGGCCAACGACGAGAGCGCGCCCGTCGCCGAGTTCGACCCGACCCTCTACGGCATGGCCGCGGAGTACGACGAGCAGGGCAACTACAAGTACCCCGAGGGCTTCGACCCGGAGACCAACGAGTGGCTCGAGGGCTACGACACCCAGCGTGAGAAGTGGGAGAAGCAGTACGCCGAGGCCCACGCCCGCTGGGAGGCCCACAAGGCCCAGATCGAGGAGGCCACCAAGGCCGACGCCGAGGCCGCCGCGAACGCGGGCGTCTCCACGTCCTACTCCTCGGACTCCGGTTCGGACTCCGGCGCGGCCGCGTCGGGTTCGGGCGCGAGCCGCCCGAGCGCCCCGACCTCCGAGGGCACCCTCGCCTCTGACGAGGCGCTGGCCGCCCTGCGCGAGAAGCTCACCGGCGGCTGAGGCCAGCGGGCATACCGACGAGGTATGCCGCGTGGCCGGCTTCGCGAGGCCCGGCACCCCGAGTGGGTGCCGGGCCTCGCGCTTTGCCGACCCTGCGAGCGATCACAGGGGCACCGCAGTGGCGCTCCTCCCGTCGAGTGGCGTTGTTGCAACAGCGCCAGTCGACAACAGGTGCGCCAGTGTGGGAACGGACGCTCGCAGCGGGGCTGCTAGATCCTGCCTCGACCGGGTCAGTGCAGGCGGACTCGCGGGTCGAGGACGGCGTAGGCGACGTCCACGAGGATGTTTGCCACGACGACCGCCGCCGACGCGAACAGCACGATGCCGATGATGACGGGCAGGTCCTGCTGGTTGATCGCGTCGATCGCGGTCTTGCCCAGCCCGGGCAGGCTGAACACTGTCTCGGTCACCACCACCCCCCCGAGCAGGGTGCCGATGTCGATGCCGAACTGGGTCACCACAGGGGTGAGTGCGGCCCGCAGCCCGTGCCGCACGATGACCCGTCGCTCGCCCACCCCCTTGGAGCGGGCTGTACGGATGTAGTCCTCGCCCAGGACGTCGAGCATCGATGCACGGGTGAGGCGGGTGTAGGTCGCCGCCGAGACCAGCGCCAGGGTGAACCAGGGCAGCACCATGTGCTGGACCCAGGGCCCGAGACCGCCGGTGAAGGGGGAGTAGCCCCCGGCCGGGAAGGTCGCGTGGCCTGCGAGCGTCAGCCGGAAGTAGAGGAAGTAGAGCAGCAGCAGCCCGAGCAGGAACGTCGGCATCGAGTAGAAGACGAGGCTGAACGCGGTGAGGCCGCGGTCGGTGAAGCTGCGTGGCCGCACCGCCGAGATGACCCCGTTGAAGATGCCGAGGCCGAGCCAGAGCACCGCGGCACCGATGACGAGTGACAGGGTGATCGGCAGGGCAGCGCCCATGATCGTGGTGACCGGCACCTGGTGGTAGTAGTCGTAGCCGAGGTTGCCTTGGAGGGCGTTGCCGACGAAGTCGAGGTACTGCTTCCACAGCGGCAGGTCGAGCCCGAGGCGGTGCCGGATGAGCGCGACGACGTCCGGGGTGGCCTGCCGGCCGGCGAGGGTGCGGGCCACGTTGTTGGGCGCGATGAAGAACAGGCAGAAGACGGCGACCGTGATCAGCCAGAGGACCAGCACCCCGAGTGCCGTCCGGCGGACCAGGAAGCGGACCACCTCAGCCTCCCCTCTTCGGGGCGAGCAGGCGGTCGCTGCGCGGGTCGAAGGCGTCGCGGACCCCGTCACCGAAGAGGTTGAAGGCCAGGGTCGTGACGAGCAGGGCCGCCCCCGGGAAGACCACGAACCACCAGGCGGTCGTGTAGTAGTTCTGTGCCTCGCTGATCATGCCGCCCCAGTCCGCGGTCGGCGGCGGCAGCCCCAAGCCGAGGAACGAGAGGGTCGCCTCGACCACGATCACCACGGGGACGAGCAGCGAGGCGTAGACGATGACCGGGGCCAGCACGTTGGGCAGGATGTCGACGAACATGATCCGGCGGTCGCTCGACCCGAGCGAGCGAGCCGCCTCCACGAACTCACGCTCCCGCAGCGACAGCACCTGGCCGCGCACGATGCGGGCCACCGACGCCCAGCTGAAGAAGCCGATCACGAGGACGGTGACCGTCAGGCTCGCGCCGGTGATGGACACCAACGCGATGGCGACCAGCAGGAACGGAACCGAGAGCACCACGTCGACGAGCCGGGCCAGGATGGTGTCGACGAGCCCGCCGAGGAAGCCGGCTGCCAGGCCGACGACGACCCCGATCGCGACGGTCAGCGCGGTTGCCACCACGCCGACCAGCAGCGAGATCCTGGCGCCGTAGGCGATACGGACGAGGATGTCGCGACCGAGGTCGTCGGTGCCGAGCAGGAACTGTCCGCTCGGCGCCTTGGGCAGCCCTTCCGGGGTCAGGCCGGTCTCGCGGTACTGCGTGTTGACCGGGTGCCCGGTCCAGAGTGCGAACAACGGGGCGAAGACTGCCATCAGGACGATGAGGACGATCACGACGAGCGAGATCATCGCGACCCGGTCGCGGCGTAGCCGCTGCCAGGCAAGCTGCCACGGGCTGCGGCCCTCGATGGCCGGCGGAGCGGGCCCACCGGTGGGCTGGGCGATCGCCGCCACGTCCGTGGTGCTGGTCATGCGGGCTCACCTCCTGCAGCGATGGCCGCACCGAGCTCGGAGTCCTCGACCTCGGGCACGGCCTGCGACAGGTCCTCGCCGGCCTCCAGGGGGTGCAGGCAGGCGGTGCGGTGCTCACTCGCGTCACCGAGCACCGGCACCAGCTCGGGGTCGGTCGCCACGCAGTCGGCACGCGCCTTGGGGCAGCGGGTGTGGAACCGGCATCCCGACGGCGGGTTGGTCGGGGTGGGCAGGTCACCGGCCAGGACGATCCGCTCGCGGCTGTCGGCGAGGTCCGGGTCCGGGACGGGCAGGGCGGACAGCAGCGCCCGGGTGTACGGGTGCCGGGGGGTCGTGAACAGCTCCGCCGCGGGCGCCACCTCGACGATCTTCCCGAGGTACATCACCGCGATCCGGTCGCTCACGTGTCGCACCACCGACAGGTCGTGGGAGATGAACACGTAGGTCAGCCCGAACTCGTCCTGCAGGTCGAGCAGCAGGTTGATGATCTGCGCCTGGATCGACACGTCGAGCGCGGAGACCGGCTCGTCGCAGATGACCAGCTTGGGCCGTAGCGCCAAGGCGCGGGCCACTCCGATGCGCTGCCGCTGTCCGCCGGAGAACTCCGCCGGGAACCGGTTGTAGTGCTCCGGGTTGAGCCCGACCCGCTCCATCAGCTGCTGCACCCTGGCCTTGCGCTCCGCCTTCGAGCCGATCCCGTGGATGACGAACGGGTCGCCGATGATCGACCCGACCCGGCGTCGTGGGTTCAGCGAGCCGTACGGGTCCTGGAAGATGACCTGGACGTCGCTGCGCAGCGGCCGCATCTGGCGCCGCCCCAGGCGGCTGATGTCGGTCCCGTCGAACCACAGCGAGCCGGCGGTGAGGTCGTAGAGCCTCGCCATGCACCGGGCCAGGGTCGACTTGCCGCAGCCCGTCTCGCCGACCAGCCCGAGGGTCTCCCCGCGCCGCACCTCGAGGCTGACGCCGTCGACGGCGTGGACGACGTCGCGGCTGTGGCGCAACCCGCCCGAGCGCACCGGGAAGGCCTTGGTCACTCCCTCGGCGCGCAGCAGGATGTCGGGGGTGGTCATGACGCCACCTCCCCGGGGAGGTCGTCGGGCAGCCAGCAGGCCGAGCGGTGTGACGGGTCGTCGCGGACCACGTCCAGTGGTGGCGTCGTGGTCCGGCACCGCTCGAAGACATAGCGGCAGCGGGGCGCAAAGGGACAACCCGCAGGTATGCCGATGAGGGACGGGGGTGCCCCCGCTATCGGCGTGAGCCGCTCACCTGCGTCACCCTGCGTGGGAAGGGAGGCCAGCAGGCCCTCGGTGTAGGGGTGGTGGTTGCGGTAGAACAGCGTGCGGCGCGGTGCGCGCTCCATCACCGAGCCGGCATACATCACCACCACCTCGTCGGCCATCTCGGCGACCACGCCGAGGTCGTGGGTGATCAGCACGATGGCGGTGCCGAACTCCTGCTGGAGCCGGGCCATCACCTCCAGGACCTGCGCCTGCACCGTGACGTCGAGGGCGGTGGTCGGCTCGTCCGCGATGAGCAACGTCGGGTCGAGCGCCATCGCCATCGCGATCATCACGCGCTGGCGCATGCCACCGGAGAACTGGTGCGGGTAGTCGTGCACCCGGCTCGAGGCGCGGGGGATCCCCACGAGGGACAGCAGCTCGGCCGCCCGGCGGTACGCCGCCGACCTGGGGGTGTCCCGGTGGTGTGCCCGGATCATCTCCACGATCTGCCAGCCGACGGTGTAGTAGGGGTGCAGGCTGGACAACGGGTCCTGGAAGATCATGCCGATCTCGGCGCCCCGGACCTGGCGCAGGACGTCGGGGTGGGCCCCGATCAGCTCGGTGCCGTCGAAGCGGGCCGACCCCGAGACCCGGGCACCGCGCGTGAGCCCTGTGATGGTCTGGGTGGCGACGCTCTTGCCGGAACCCGACTCGCCGACGATGGCCAGGGTGGTGCCCCGGTCGACCTCGAAGGACAGCCCGCGGACCGCCTCGACGGTGCCGTCAGGGGTGGGGAAGGAGACGCGCAGGTCGCGAACCTCGAGCAGTGCCATGAGTACCTGCCTGGTCGGGATCAGCCTGCGGGAGAACACGTTCGGGGCCCGCAGGGTGCCCGGGCCGGCCGGAGGACGAACCGGCCCGGGCGTTGAGCGGCAAGGGGTCAGCCGCCCTGCTTGTCGGGGCTCAGCCAGACGTTCGTGGGGTCGAAGTTCTGGATGGCCGGGACGTAGACGGTGTTGTGCACCTGTGACGCGTGGTAGTTCGGTTGCGTCGGGTTGGTGAGCGGGAAGAACGGCGCGTCCTGCATGACCTGCTTGTCGGCGGCGGCCCACGCCGTGGCGGCGTCGTCCTCGGTCTTGGCGCTGGAGGCCTGCTGGATCAGCTTGTTGGTCGCGTTGCTCTCGTAGAGCCCGAAGTTGCTGCCGACGGGCGGGAACGACGCCTTGCCGGAGAACAGCGGGCTGAAGAACGACAGTGCCGAGTTGCCGTACCAGTCGGCGCCCCAGCCGGCCACTGCCACGTCCCAGACCCCGCGCTTGGCCACGGAGGGCACCTCGAGGTACTTCGTGTAGAAGTCGGCGTTCGGGGAGGCGACGCCGACGACCTTGATCCCGGCCTTCGACAGGTCCTGCTGGACCGTCTGGAAGGTCTTGCTGCTGCCCTCGGAGGCGTTGCGGTACAACACCTTCAGCGTGAGGCCCTTCGGGTAGCCGGCGTCGGCCAGCATCTGCTTGGCCTTGCTCACGTCGTAGGGGTAGAGGTCGAAGTTCTTCTCACCGCCGACCACGTCGGACGGCAGCACGTGGGTGAGCGGCGGGTCGATCTTCGGGCCGCCGAGCACCTGGATGATGTTGGTGCGGTTGATCGCGTAGGACAGTGCCTGTCGGACCTTGACCTTGCCGAGCGCCCCGTTGTTGTTGGGGGACGCCGTGTTGAAGACGAGGTACGGGTTGGTCGACGCGGTCTCGCCCAGGTTGAGGTTCGGGTCGTTCTTGGAGATCAGCCCGGGCAGCTGCGAGGCCGGCGGGAAGTTGTCGAACTCCAGGTCGGCGCTGGCCGTGCCCGTCTGCAGCTGCTGCTGGGTCGAGTCCTGGCTCACCGTCTCGTTGATGACGATCTTGTCGACGTAGGCCTTCCGGATGGGGTCGCTGGCAGCGTCCCAGGCGGGGTTGCGGACGAAGGTGATGTTCTTGGTCGCCTTGTACGACTGCACCTTGTACGGCCCGTCGCTGATCGTGTGCTGTGCCAGGTCACCACTGGCCGGCGCGTACTTGTCGTACTCGACCGGTGCGGGGGAGAAGGCAGGCATCGTGAGCATGTCGATGAAGTAGCTGGCCGGGTGGGTGAGCTTGAAGACCACGGTCTCGTCGTCGGTGGCGGTGACGCCGGGCAGGTCGGTCTTCTGCATGTAGTCGGCCATGGCCTTCGGCGTCTTGCCGGCCTTGGCGAAGCCGTCGCAGAAGCTCTGCATGCCGACGATCAGCGACTCGTAGTCGGGCAGGCCGCCGAAGGGCTGCACGGGGTTGCAGGTGCGCTTCACGCCGCGGACGACGTCCTGCGCCGTCACCTGCCGGGCCGGCGAGGTGTCCCACTTGACGCCCTGCCGGATCTTGATGGTGTAGGTCTTGCCGTCCGCACTGATCCCGTTGCCGTCGGTGGGCATCGTGGTCGCGATGTCCGGGACGGCCTTGGTGGTCTGTCCCTTGACGGCGGGGTAGGTGAACAGCTGCCGGCTCCACGGGCGCAGTCCCAGGTAGCCGATGGAGTAGTAGCTGATGTTGGGGTCCATGTAGTCGACGTCGCCGCTGCCGAGCAGGTTGAGGGTGCCGCCCTTGACCGCGGCCGAGCCCGAGCTCGAGCTGCTGCTGCCGGAGGTCCCGGAGCTGCTCGCACAGGCCGTCAGCCCCAGGCTCGCTGTGGCGAGCCCTGCCACGACCGCGACTTGTCGCTTGCGTCGTGCGGTGGGAGTCATCACATCCTCCTTCGGATGGTGTGGGGTCCGAGCCCCGCCGGCGGGGTGCCGCAGCGAGGTCCTTGCGACCGTAGGCACGCGGCGCCGCCGTCAGCGGGCGTCGGGCCGCAACCGTCACGAGACCGCAAGAGAGGGTTCACACAGGGCCCGGTGCAGATGACGGCTCCGTGACAGCGGCCTCCAGCCGGTACCCAGCGTTCGTCCAGACTCCGGCGTGATACTCGGCCCATGACACGGCGTGTCCTGCTCGTCGAGGACGACCCCCGCGTCAGGCGAGTGCTTCGGCTGGCGCTGGAGGACGAGGGCTACCACGTGTCCGAGGCAGGAGACGGTGAGCAGGGGCTCGCCGACCTGTCCGACACCGAGCCGGACGTCGTGCTCCTCGACCTCATGCTCCCTGGCCTCGACGGGTTCTCCGTCTGCCGCGAGATCCGGCGGCGCAGCAGCGTCCCGGTGATCGTCGTCTCTGCCCGCACGGACAGCCACGACGTGGTCGGCGGCCTCGAGGCGGGGGCGGACGACTACGTCACCAAGCCCCTCGTCGCCAAGGAGCTGTCGGCGCGGATCCGGGCCCTCCTGCGCCGCGTGGAGCCGGCCCGCGGTCAGCGCCCCAAGCGCGTGGAGGTTGGGGAGCTCGCCGTGGGTCTCGACGACGGGGTGGTCGAGAGGGACGGTGAACCGATTGCACTGACCCGCACCGAGTTCCGGCTGCTCGCAGAGCTCGTGATGGCAGGCGGACGCATCCTCACGCGCGAGGACCTGCTCGAGAAGGTCTGGGGCTACGGCTACTTCGGCGACAGCCGCATCGTCGACGTGCACATCCGCCGGCTCCGCACGAAGGTCGAGCGCGACCCGGCCAGCCCGAGGCACGTCGTCACTGCGCGTGGGCTCGGCTACCGGGTGGCCGGCTGATCCCGTGGTCGTCGGGCTGCGCAACCGGGTGGCGCTGGCCTTCGGCACCCTCGCCCTCGGCCTGTCGGTCCTGCTCGCGGTCCTGGCCTGGACCCTGGTGACCCAGTCAGTCCTGCGCCAGACCGCGCACACTGCGCTCGTCGAGGCCGCCCTGGACCGGGCCGAGGTGCGGGGGGCGCTCGACGCGGGCTCCACTGACGTCCCCGGTGTGCTCGAGGGCCTGCCCGGCTCCGACGCCGTCGCCGAGATGGCCCAGGTCGGAGGGCAGTGGTACGGCACCAAGCCGACCCTCGGGCCGACGAGCCTGCCCACCGCGCTGGTCACCCTGGTCGCGGACGGCCACGAGGCAACCCAGCGGGTGCGGGTCGACGGACGCCTCTACCTCGCGGTGGGCCTGCCACTGAGGGCCCGGGGCGACGCGTACGTGGAGCTGTACTCCCTCGCGGAGGTCGAGCGCGGCGCCCGTAGCCTCTCCCTGGGCCTGACTGGTGCGGCGGTGGTCACGGCGCTGCTCGGGATGGCCCTCGGCAGGGCCGTGAGCAGGCTGTCGCTGCGACCGCTGGCAGTGCTCAACCGGGCCGCTGCCAGTGTGGCTGCCGGTCGCCTCCACACGCGCCTCGAGGCCGGTGGGGACCCCGACCTGGCCGACCTGGCCAGCTCCTTCAACCGCACGGTCGCCGACCTGGAGCACCGCGTCGTGGCGGACGCGAGGTTCGCGGTCGACGTGAGCCACGAGCTGCGCACCCCCCTCACGACCATGCTCAACTCGATGCAGGTCATCAAGAACCGTGAGCAGCAGCTGCCTGCCTCCGTGCGGGAGCCGGTGGACCTGCTGTCGGCCGAGCTGGAGCGGTTCCGCCAGCTCGTGGTCGACCTGCTCGAGATCTCGCGCCACGACGCCGGGGACCAGGTGGTCGGAGAGGACGTCTGCGTCGCGGACCTGGTGCGCCGTGCCGCCGACTCCGCGGCCGGTCGCGCCGTGACGACCGTGGAGCCCGACGCCGCGCAGGTGGCACTGCGGGTCGACAAGCGCCGCCTGGAGCGGGTGGTGGCGAACCTCGTCGGCAACGCGGAGACGCACGGCCACGGCTGCACCGGGGTGCGGGTCGCCACCGGACAGGACGTGTTGCGGATCGTCGTGGAGGACGCAGGGCCCGGCGTCGAGGAGGCGCGGCGTGACCTGGTGTTCGAGCGCTTCTCCCGGGGGCGGGTCGGCCCTCCCACGGGAGTGGGCCTCGGCCTGGCCATCGTGCAGCGCCACGTCGCCCTGCACGACGGGCGCGTCTTCGTCGAGGGACGCCCGGAGGGGGGTGCCCGGTTTGTCGTCGAGCTGCCGACATTGCGCCAGTAGCGCGCCCACCACGACCGTGGCGAACACCACGCCCGTGCCGACCACCAACACGTCGACGACCACGACCGCCGCGGGCAGGGCACTCGTGGCAGTGGTCGCCGGGGTGGTCCTCGCCCTCCTTGCCGGTTGCTCCGTCGGGCCGCAGGACAACCCTGTCGTCGTCCGGGCACCGCGGGCGAGCGCGCCCACGCCCTCCAGCCGCGCCGGCGTCCCGCTCACGGTGCAGGTCTACGCAGTCCAGGCCGACCACATGTACCGACTCACCCGGACGGTGCCACCCGGCGCGGGGCTCGAGCCGGCACTGACGGCACTCGCCATGCCGCTGACGACCGTCGAGGTCGCGCGTGGCCTGCGCACCGCTCTGCCGAGCACGGGGACCCCGCTCAGGGGGGAGCTGCGCGACGGGGTCGCTCGAGTCTCGGTGCCCAAGGGCTTCGACCACATCTCGGTGCGCGAGCAGGAGCTGGCCATGGCGCAGCTCGTGTTCACCGTGACCGCGGACACCCTGGCGAGCAGCGTCGTCCTCGTGCAGGGCAGCCGCGAGCTGCCCGTCCCTGACGCGACGGGACGGCTGGTGGCGGGCCCGGTCACACGACTGGACTACGCGGCATACCAGCCCACGTCCTGAGACCGGCCACGCAGGGACCGGACGCTAGAGTCTGGCGCATGCTGCGCGTGGGGCTCACCGGGGGGATCGGGTCCGGCAAATCCACTGTGGCGCAGCGACTCATCGACCTCGGTGCCGTCGTGGTCGACGCCGACCGACTCGCGCGCGAGGTCGTCGAGCCCGGCTCGGACGGGCTGCGCGAGATCGCGGCCCGCTTCGGCGAGGCAGTCGTCGACGACACGGGAGCACTCAACCGGGCGGCGCTGGGGGCGCTCGTCTTCGCCGACCCGGTGGCGCGCGCGGACCTCGAGGCGATCACCCACCCGCTCATCGCGACGCGCACGGCCGAGCTCGTCGGGCAGGCGCCGCAGGAGGCGGTCGTGGTCCACGACGTCCCGCTGCTGGTCGAGAAGCACCTCGGCACCGCCTACCACCTCGTCGTGGTCGTCGCCGCCGACGAGGGCACCCGCGTCAAGCGGCTCATGCAGACCCGGGGCATGACCGAGGACGACGCCCGGAGCCGGATCGCCGCCCAGGCCAGTGACGAACAGCGCCACGCGGCCGCGGACGTGTGGCTGGACAACAACGGTGCCAAGGACGTCGTCCTCGACGCCGTCGACAGCCTCTGGCAGCAACGCCTCGTGCCGTTCGAGCGCAACGTGCGAGAGGGGCGCCGCTCGCACCGCCCGGAGCAGCTGCACCTGGCCGAGCCCGACCCCACATGGCCAGCACAGGCGCACCGCCTGCTCGAGCGGGTGCGCCGGGCCTTCGGCGACGTGGCTCTCACCGCCGACCACGTGGGCAGCACCGCGATCCCCGGCCTGCTGGCCAAGGACGTCGTCGACCTGCAGGTCGGCGTGCCGAGCCTGGCGGCCGCGGACGACCCGGAGCTGATCCACCGCCTGTCGGCCGCCGGCTTCCCCCGCGTCGAGGGCATCGACCACGACAACGCCAAGGACGGCACCGCCTGGCCGAAGCGCATGCACGGCAACGCCGACCCGGCTCGGGTCAGCCACATCCACGTGCGGGAGGCGGGCAGCCCGGGCTGGAGGTGGGCGCTGCTGTTCCGCGACTGGCTGCGTCACGATGCCCGCGCCGCAGCCGAGTACGCCGCCGAGAAGCAGCGGATCGCGACGACCGGCGCCAGCACGAGCGACTACACCGAGGCCAAGGAGCCGTGGTTCGACGCCGTGGCCGACCGCGCCGAGCAGTGGGCCGACCAGACCGGATGGGAGCCGCAGGGTGGCTGAGGACAGCAAGCAGGACAGGAGACCCGACTGGGTCTACGGCGTTGGCGAGGAGCCGGACCCGCGCTTCTCCCTCGCCAACGAGCGGACCGCCCTCGCGTGGATGCGCACCGCCCTCGCGCTCGTCGGCGGTGGCGTCGCCATCGTCTCGGTGTCCAGCCTGGCGACCCTGCCGAAGTGGTCCGCGCTGATCGGCGCGGCTGCCTGCCTGGGGGGCGGCGCCCTCGCCCTGCGCGCCGTCGGTGCCTGGGGGCGCATCGAGCGCGCGCTGCGGCTGCGCGAGCCGCTGCCGTCCCCGCGGGCCCTGCCCGCCCTCGCCGGTGGCGTGGTCGCCCTGGCCATCCTCACCCTCGTGCTCGCGCTGGTGGAGATCGCCCGCCGGTGAGCACGTTCCCCAACCGCGAGGGGCTGCAGCCCGAGCGCACGGCACTCGCCTGGCAGCGGACCTCCTTGACCGCCCTCCTCGTGCTCCTCCCGACCGTGGTGGTGGCGCTGCGTGACGGACTGCCCGTCCTGGCGGCGGCCGGGGCGTGTGCTGCGCTCGTGTCGGCCTCACTCGTGCTCTCCGTGCGGCACAGGTTCGTGCAGCTGCGCGACGACGACCGTGCCTACTCCCCCCACCTGCCGATGGTGCGGGTCGCCGCGGCGACCGTGCTCGGCGCGGCCGGTGGCGTCGCCGTCGCGGTGGGCCACGTCCTGCAGTGAGGTGTGCCGCGTGGTTCGGGTGGGCGAGGCTGGGCCTCAGCTCGTGGGTGTGGACGGGTAGTGCACCCCTGCCCGCGGCCGGGCAAAAGCCGACAGGAGATTGACCGTGAGGCGGTCGAGGTCGGAGCGGACGTCCCCGTCCCGCGACCCTGAGAAGTGGCAAAGATCGGTGATGGCGCACAGCCACTCCGTCGTGCCGGCGTCGAACACCCCGGCGCCGCTGGCGGTCGAGTGGTAGCCGGTCGCCAGCACGACGTGGTGGCCAACGGTGTCCCGGGCTTGGGAGCGCAACAGGATCTGCTCGTTCGCCGGCGCGTGCGGGTCGTCAGGTCCGTCCCCCTCGTACCCGTAGACCCCCTTGAGGACCGCGCCGACCTGCAGGCCGGTCCCACGGAACAGCCACGACGGCGTCGAGACGACCGTCCCGTCGCCCACGATCCCGACGCCTGCCATGCCAAGCCCGGTGAGTGCTGCGGGGTCGCGCCGCAGCGGCGCCTGCCTCCACTGGACCGTCTTGTCCTGCGGACTCGTCATCGGGTCGGTCGCCGCCGAGCGGTAGACCGCCATGGACGCGACGCTGCCCCGGGCATCGCGTCTGAGCCGGGTCTGCCAGTAGATCTCGTTGGCACCGAGTACGGCGAGGTTCGTGCCGCCGTCCACGGCGTGGGTCAGCGTGTCGTAGTTGCGTCGCGTCCAGTACTCGCTGTGCCCCGGGATGACGATCGTGGCGTAACCGTCGACCTGGCTCGGGTCCGCGTCCAGCGACATGTCAGAGGTCCAGTCGGCAGTGATGTGGTGGTGTGCCAGGAAGACGGCCAGTGGCACGTCCATGGACAGCAGCTGATAGGTGCCGGGTCCCTGGAGCGCGCGATGGGTCGAGGCGACGTAAGCACGCTTCTTCCGGGCCTCCTCGACCGTCCCTCCCGGGCCCTGGTACAGGCTCGCCCCGCCAGCCTTGCCGTACGCCAGCTGCGTGAGGTCGGAACCGATCGCGAGGTATGCCGCCTGCGCTCCGCTGGTGAGCACGTAGAGCGGCTGGTAGGTGTCCGGGGCTGTGTGGTCGACCGCCCGGAACCGGATGAGGTACAGCCCCGGCGCCCAGCTCGCGTCCGGCCTGAGGGTGAGGGTGGTGGGCCACTGGTTGTCCTGGGTCACCCGTGCCTGGGTGGGCAGGGTGTGTTGTCGCCGGACCAGGACCGGCGCCGACCTCCAGACCAGGCGCGCGGTGCCGCCCCGGTACCAGCCCACGCGAAGCGCCTCGACGACGACCTGCGTGGCGTTCCACGCCGCGAGGTGGACGCCCAGTCTCTGTCCGCACGCGGCATACGTGCGGTCGAGGTAGCCCTGGACGGGAGGGTTGAGGTCGAACGGCACCTGCCTCGATGCTGGCACGGTCAGTCCGCCCGGGCTGTTGAGCTCGCGGTCGAGCCAGCCCCTGGGCGCGTTGTCGCAGCGGGGAGGAACGACTCCCGGAAGGGCGGAGGACAGGGTGGCCGCCACAGGCCCCGCCTCCCTCTCTGCCTGCGCCTGCATCGTGGAGAGGGTGGGGCGCCCGGACGTGGGCCATGCAGTCGACCTGCCCTGCGAACAGCCCCCCATGACTCCGACCAGGCAGGCTCCCACCAGGAAGCGGCCGAGACGAGTAGTCGCCACAGCGTCCCATGGTGCGCGGGAACCTTGGGGACGACCTGACTCCTGCATGTGAGTTTGCTGGGGTCCAGGGGCCGGCGCGTGCCAGGGTGTCGGTGTGGAGGCTTAACGTTGAGCCATGCGTCCCACGACTGACCTGCAGCGCACGGTGGCCCCGTTCGAGGTGGTCTCCGACTTCCAG
>JAICSZ010000367.1 GCA_025936615.1 Pedococcus sp.
ACGTCAAGGACGGGATCATCACCTGGGAGACCCAGCAGACCGACTACCCCTCGGTCGGACCGGACTCACCTGAGTACGAGCCTCGCGGCTGCCCCCGCGGGGCGTCCTTCTCCTGGTACACCTACTCGCCGTCGCGGGTGCGCTATCCCTACGTCCGGGCGCCACTGCTGGAGATGTGGCGCGAGGCCCGACAACGCGGCGACGACCCCGTCGACGCGTGGATCGGCATCAGCCGCGACCCCGAGCGGGCCGCGCGCTACAAGAGCTTTCGGGGCAAGGGCGGCTTCGTGCGGGCGACCTGGCCCGAGGTCACCGAGCTGATCGCGGCCGCCCACGTCGCGACCATCCGAGACTTCGGACCCGACCGCGTGGTCGGGTTCTCGCCGATTCCGGCGATGTCGCAGGTGTCCTACTCGGCCGGCACCCGCTTCCTGTCGATGATCGGCGGCACCATCCTGTCGTTCTACGACTGGTACGCCGACCTGCCGCCCGCCTCGCCGCAGGTGTTCGGCGACCAGACCGACGTGCCCGAGTCGGGTGACTGGTGGAACTCCTCGTACCTGATGCTGTGGGGCACGAACCTGCCCATCACCCGCACCCCGGATGCCCACTTCATGACCGAGGCGCGCTACAAGGGCCAGAAGGTCGTGGTCGTCAGCCCGGACTACTCCGACCACACCAAGTTCGCCGACGACTGGCTGCCGTGCGCGCCCGGGACCGACGGGGCTCTTGCGATGGCGATGGGCCACGTGATCCTCAGCGAGTTCTTCCGCGACCGGCAGGTGCCGTACTTCACCGACTACGTCAAGAAGTACACCGACCTGCCGTTCCTGGTCACGCTGCGCGAGCGGGACGGCAGCCAGGTGCCCGATCACTTCCTCACCGCCGCCGATCTCGGCGGCGAGGAGGCGGCCGCCGAAGGCGCCGGCAACAAGACCGTGGTGATGGACTCGGACGGTGTCCCTCGGGTGCCGAACGGGTCGCTCGGCTTCCGCTACACCGAGTCGGGCCTCGGCAAGTGGAACCTCGACCTCGGCGAGGTCGACCCGCTGCTCACCTTGCTAGGCCACCACGAGGAGACCGTCACGGTCGACCTGCCGCGCTTCGACGTGGGGGAGACCCAGGGCGGCGGCATCGTCAGGCGCGGGGTGCCCGCGGTGCGGATCGGGGACCACCTCGTCACGACCGTCTTCGACCTGCTGATGGCGCAGTACGCCGTGCCCCGCGACGGACTCCCCGGTGAGTGGCCCCAGGGGTACGACGACCCGCAGCTCGGCACACCCGCGTGGCAGGAGCGGATCACGTCCGTCCCCGCGGCGGCCGCGACCCGGGTGGCGCGGGAGTTCGCCCGCAACGCCGAGCTCTCGCACGGCCGGTCGATGATCGCGATGGGGGCCGGGACCAACCACTGGTACCACTCGGACCAGATCTATCGCACCTTCTTCACCCTGCTGATGCTCTGCGGCTGCGAGGGCGTCAACGGCGGCGGCTGGGCCCACTACGTGGGTCAGGAGAAGGTACGTCCGTTGACCGGATTCCAACACCTCGCCTTCGGCCTGGACTGGCAGCGCCCGACCCGGCACATGACCGGGACCTCGTTCTTCTACCTGCACACCGACCAGTGGCGGTACGAGAAGTTCGGCGCCAGCGAGCTGGCCAGCCCCCTGGGGAGTGGCCAGTTCGCGCGCCGGTCGTTCGCCGACTGCCTGGTTCAGGCCGGGCGCATGGGGTGGACACCGTCCCACCCCGCGTTCAACCGCAACCCGCTCGACCTCGCGGACGAGGCCGAGCAGGCCGGCAAGCCGGTGGCCGACCACATCGTCGAGGAGCTCAAGGGCGGACGACTCCGGTTCGCCGACGAGGACCCCGACGACCCGGCGAACTTCCCGCGCGTGCTCACCGTGTGGCGGGCCAACCTGCTGGGCTCGTCCGGCAAGGGCATGGAGTACTTCATGCGGCACTTCCTCGGCGTCGAGGACGCGGTCCGCGCGGAGGAGACACCTCCGGACCTGCGTCCCGAGGAGCTGACCTGGCGCGAGGAGGCCCCCCGCGGCAAGCTCGACCTGGTCACCACGCTGGACTTCCGGATGACCAGCTCGTGCACCCATGCCGACATCGTGCTGCCGGCCGCGACCTGGTACGAGAAGCACGACATCTCGACCACCGACATGCACCCGTTCGTCCACTCCTTCAACCCGGCGATCGCACCGCCGTGGGAGGCCAAGACCGACTTCGAGGCGTTCCGGCTTCTCGCGGAGGAGTTCTCACGGCAGGCGGCCGAGCACCTCGGCACCCGCACCGACGTCGTGTCCGCCCCGTTGATGCACGACACCCCGGACGAGGCGGCGGTTCCCGGTGGGCGAATGCAGGACTGGAAGCGCGGCGACTGCGAGCCGGTGCCGGGTGTCACCATGCCGAAGCTGGTCGTGGTGGAGCGCGACTACACCGCCGTGGCACAGAAGATGGCCGCGGTCGGCCCGCTGCTCGACACCCTCGGCACGACCGTGAAGGGCATCAACGTGCACCCGGCGGGTGCGTTGGAGTTCCTGGGCCGCAAGAACGGCCGGATCCGCGGCGGCGTCGCCGACGGCCGACCCGCGCTGACCCGCGACATCGATCTCGCCGAGGCCCTGCTCGCCCTCTCCGGGACCACCAACGGCGAGGTCGCGGTCCAGGGGTGGCAGGAGCTCGAGAAGCGCACCGGGGTCCGGCTCGCGGACCTCGCCGAGGAGCGGGCCGGCGACCAGATCACCTTCCAGGACACGCAGGTCCAGCCGAGGGCGGTGATCACGTCGCCGGAGTGGTCGGGCAGCGAGGCGGGGGGCCGCCGGTACGCGCCGTTCGTGGTCAACGTCGAGCGGCTGAAGCCGTGGCACACGCTGACCGGGCGGATGCACTTCTACCTCGACCACGAGTGGATGCAGGAGTTCGGCGAGACGCTGCCCGTCTATCGGCCGCCGCTGGACTACCTGCGCTACTACGGCGATCAGGGTGCGGGAGACGCGAGCCGCCCGGAGATCACCGTGCGCTACCTCACCCCGCACTCCAAGTGGTCGATCCACTCCGAGTACCAGGACAACCTCCACATGCTGCGGCTGTTCCGCGGCGGCCCGGTGATCTGGATGAGCCCGCTGGACGCGGAGAAGATCAAGGTCCG
>JAICSZ010000428.1 GCA_025936615.1 Pedococcus sp.
CCACTGCATCCCGGTCTACCCGCGGCTCTACCTGTGGAACGACCCGGACGCCACGGTGGTCCGGGCGGCCCGCGAGGCGAACGCCGCGATGCCGGCCTACACCGTCGGGCTGGCGGTCGGCGCGGCCGGTGGGTCGCTGGGGGGCAAGAAGGTCGCGGTGCTCGGGGCCTCCTACCGCGGTGGGGTCAAGGAGACCGCGTTCTCGGGCGTGTTCGCGACGGTGCAGGCGCTGCGTGAGGCGGGTGCCGACGTGGTGGTGAACGACCCGATGTACTCGCCGCAGGAGCTGGGCTCGTTCGGGTGGCAGCCGTATGCCGTGGGCGAGCCTGCCGACGTCGTCGTCGTGCAGGCCGACCACTCCGAGTACCGCGACCTGGCGGCCGCGGACTTCCCTGGCGTGCAGGTCGTCGTCGACGGCCGCCGGGTGCTGGACCCGGGCAGGTTCGACGGCGTTCGCTACCTCGTGGTGGGCGCTGCCGAGCAGGGGGCCTGAGGTGGCGGTGCGCATCGTCGACTCGGCGGACGTCGCCGAGGCAGCGCAGGTGGGGGAGGGCTGCTCGATCTGGCACCTCTCCCAGGTGCGCGAGGGTGCGGTCCTGGGGGAGAACTGCATCGTGGGCCGGGGCGCGTACGTCGGTCCGGGCGTGCGGATGGGTGACAACTGCAAGCTGCAGAACTACGCCCTGGTCTACGAGCCGGCGGTGCTCGAGGACGGCGTGTTCGTCGGGCCGGCCGTGGTGTTCACCAACGACCACTACCCGCGGGCGGTGAGTCCCGATGGCACGATCAAGACCGGCGCGGACTGGGAGGCGGTCGGCGTGACCTGCCGCACCGGCGCGTCGATCGGTGCGCGGTCGGTGTGCGTGGCACCGGTGACCATCGGTCGCTGGTCCCTGGTCGCGGCCGGGTCGGTGGTCACCCAGGACGTTCCCGACTTCGCGCTCGTCGCCGGTGTCCCGGCAAGGCGGCTGCGTTGGGTCGGGAAGGCGGGCGTGCCGCTCGAGCCCGGCGACGAACCGGGGTTGTGGGTGTGCCCGCAGACCGGTGAGAAGTACACCGAGACCAACGACTCCCTGACGGAGGCCTGACGCCATGAGCGAGTTCATCCCACCTGCCAAGCCGCTGATCGGGGACGAGGAGCGCGAGGCGGTCGACCGCGTGCTGCGCAGCGGCATGCTCGCGCAGGGGCCGGAGGTGAAGGCCTTCGAGCAGGAGTTCTCCGAGCACTTCGGCCTGGGGCGGGCGTGCGTCGCGGTCAACTCCGGGACCTCCGGCCTGCACCTGGGGCTGCTGTCCTGCGGCGTCGGCCCGGGGTCGGAGGTGATCGTGCCCTCGTTCACGTTCGCCGCGACTGCCAACTCGGTGGCGCTGACCGGTGCGACGCCGGTGTTCGCGGACATCAGCGCCGACGACTTCTGCCTCGACCCGGGAGCGGTCGAGGCGGCGGTCACGGACAAGACGGTCGGCATCATGCCGGTCCACCTCTACGGGCACCCGGCCAAGATGGCCCAGCTGCAGGCCGTCGCCGACAGGCACGGCCTGCAGATCTTCGAGGATGCCGCCCAAGCCCACGGCGCGTCCTTGGACGGCACCCCGGTGGGCGCGTTCGGGCAGTTCGCGATGTTCTCGCTCTACCCGACGAAGAACATGACCTCCGGTGAGGGCGGCATGGTCTCGGTGGCCGACGAGGAGACCGAGCGGCTGATGCGCCTCTACCGCAACCAGGGAATGGAGCAGCAGTACCACAACGAAGTCGTCGGCTTCAACACGCGCATGACCGACATCCACGCGGCCATCGGCCGGGTCCAGCTGACCAAGGTCGACGCCTGGACCAAGACGCGCCAGGACAACGCGGCATACCTGTCCGCCCACCTGCAGGGCGTCACCCCGCCACCGGTCGCGGATGGCGCTGTGCACGTCTACCACCAGTACACGATCCGCGTGCCGCAGGACCGCGACGGCCTCGCGAGGGCGCTGCGCGAGGAGTACAACGTCGGCTCGGGCATGTTCTACCCGGTGCCGAACCACCAGCTGAAGCCGTTCCAGGTGCAGGCGGACCTGCCGGAGACGGCGCGGGCCGCTGCGGAGTGCCTGTCCCTGCCGGTGCACCCGAGCCTGTCCGAGTCCGACCTCGAGCGGATCGTCACCGCCGTGAACACCCTCGCGAAGGCGGGTGCGTGAGCATGGCGAACCTGCGCGCCGGCCTGATCGGCCTGGGCATGATGGGTCGCCACCACGCCCGGGTGCTCGGCTCGCTCGAGGGCGTCGACCTCGTGGCGGTGGCCGACCCCGGCGGCGACGTCCACGGCGTATCCGGCGGTCGCCCCGTGCTGGGCAGCGTCGAGGAGCTCATCGAGCTGGGCATCGACTACTGCATGGTCGCCGTCCCGACCGTCCACCACGAACAGGTCGGCCTGGCGCTGGCCGAGGCGGGCGTCCACGCGATCATCGAGAAGCCGCTGGCCCAGGACACGCCGTCGGCGCGCAAGCTCGCCGACGCCTTCGACGCCGCCGGGCTGGTGGGCGCGGTCGGG
>JAICSZ010000234.1 GCA_025936615.1 Pedococcus sp.
AGCGGCTGCTCGTGTCGGTGGTGCCGGTGCTGACCGTTCCCGGCTTCTGGCCGAGCATGCCGGGCCGTGAGCTGACCATCATCCTCGGCGTACTGGCGCTGACCTGGTTACCGACCGTCCCGGTGCCCGGGTGGCTGGCCCGGTTCGCCGCACAGGTCGCCACGGCCTCGCTGTTCGTCTACCTCACGCACTTCTCCGTCTACCCGTACCTCATGGCCTACAGCTCGGTGCTGGCGATGGCAGCATCGATTGCCGTGGGCGTGGCGTACTGGTGGGCGTGGAGCCGCCTGGCTACAGGTACTGCCCGGTGTTGGCGACGTTGTCGATCGAGCGTCCCGGCTCGGTGCCGCTCTTTCCGGTGATGAGCGTGCGGATGTAGACGATCCGCTCCCCCTTCTTGCCGGAGATGCGGGCCCAGTCGTCGGGGTTGGTGGTGTTGGGCAGGTCCTCGTTCTCCTTGAACTCATCGACGCAGCTCGCGAGCAGGTGGTCCACCCTGATCCCGCGCTGGCCGACGGTGAGGAAGTCCTTGATCGCCATCTTCTTGGCGCGGTCCACGATGTTCTGGATCATCGCGCCCGAGTTGAAGTCCTTGAAGTACAGGACCTCCTTGTCGCCGTTGGCGTAGGTGACCTCGAGGAAGCGGTTGTCCTCGATCTCGGAGTACATCCGCTCCACCGCGGCGGTGATCATCGCCTCCACCGTCGCCTGCGGCGAGCCACCGTGCTCGGCCAGGTCGTGCTCGTGCAGCGGCAGGTCGGCGGTGAGGTACTTGGTGAAGATGTCGCGGGCGCTCTCGGCGTCCGGGCGCTCGATCTTGATCTTCACGTCGAGCCGGCCGGGGCGCAGGATCGCGGGGTCGATCATGTCCTCCCGGTTGGAGGCACCGATGACGATGACGTTCTCGAGCCGCTCGACACCGTCGATCTCCGACAGCAGCTGCGGCACGATCGTTGTCTCGACATCTGAGGACACACCCGACCCACGGGTGCGGAACAACGAGTCCATCTCGTCGAAGAACACCACGACCGGTGTGCCGCCCGAGGCCTTCTCGCGCGCCCGCTGGAAGATCAGGCGGATGTGCCGCTCGGTCTCGCCGACGTACTTGTTGAGCAGCTCGGGGCCCTTGATGTTGAGGAAGAACGACTTGCCGACCGGCTTGCCCTCCTTCTCGGCGACCTTCTTGGCCAGGCTCGCCGCGACTGCCTTGGCGATCAGGGTCTTGCCACAGCCGGGCGGGCCGTAGAGCAGGACACCCTTCGGTGGCTTGAGGTGGTGCTCACGGAAGAGGTCGGGGTGCAGGTAGGGCAGCTCGACGGCGTCGCGGATCGCCTCGATCTGGCCGGCCAGGCCACCGATGTCCTCGTAGTCGATGTCCGGAACCTCCTCGAGGACCAGCTCGGACATCTCGGCCTTGGGGATGCGCTCGTAGACGAACCCCGACCGCGGCTCGAGCATGAGCGCGTCGCCGACCCGGATCGGCTCGCCCTCCAGGGACTCGGCCACCCGGCACACGCGCTCCTCGTCGGCGTGCGCCACCACGAGGACCCGGTCGCCGTCGAGCAGCTCCTTGAGCATGACCACCTCACCGGTGCGCTCGAAGCCGCAGGTGGCCACGACGTTCATCGCCTCGTTGAGGCGGACCTCGCGACCACTGGACAGGTCGGCCGGGTCGACAGCGGGACTCACCGCCACGTGCATCTTGCGCCCACCGGTGAGGATGTCGACGGTGGCGTCGTCGTAGGACTCGAGCACCACGCCGTAGGCGGCCGGCGGCTGGGCCAGCCGGTCGACCTCGGACTTGAGGGTGACGATCTGCTCGCGGGCCTCCTTGAGGGTGCGCACGAGGCGCTCGTTCTGCGAGGAGATGGTGGCGAGGTTGGACTGGAGCTGCAGGACCTTGGTCTCGAGCTCGCGCGAACGCGACGGTGCGTCGGCCAGCCGCTGGCGCAGCGCGGCGACCTCCTCGGCGAGCAGCTCGGCCTGCCGCCGCTGCTCGGAGTGGTCCTTGCCCTGGTCGGTCATGTCGGCTCCCTCAGGTGGAACGACTCGACGCCCACGCTCACCGCGGCCGTCGACTCCAACCTAACCCGCAACTACTCGGAGATCACGGAGGTTTGGGTCACAGATCGGCGTGCGCGTCGGATCTTCTTGTCCGAAGGGATGACCTCACCCACGTCCTCGGGGGTGATCTCGTAGTCCTCGCCGTAGGCACCCTTGGCCGGACGGCGCCTGCGCAGCGGTGGCGTGACCCCCGGGGCAAGCCTGCGGGTGGTGATCAGGAAACCGGTGTGCCCGTGCATCCGGTGCTGCGGGCGGACCGCCAGCCCTTCGAGGTGCCAGCCGCGCACCAGCGACTCCCACGCCTCCGGCTCGGTGTACCCGCCGTGGTCGCGGACCGCCTCGGCGACCCGGGACAGCTGGGTGGCGGTGGCGACGTAGCAGATCAGCACGCCACCGGGCAGGAGCGCCTCGGCGACGACGCCGAGGCACTCCCAGGGGGCGAGCATGTCGAGGACCACCCGGTCCACGGAGGCGGGCTCCACGTGCCGGGGGAGCTCCTCGACGAGGTCGCCCACCGTGACGTCCCACGCGGGGTGGTCCTGGCCGAAGAACGTCCGGGCGTTCCCGCGCGCGATGTCCGCGAAGTCCTCCCGGCGCTCGAAGGAGTGCAGGTGTCCGTGCTCCCCCACCGCGCGCAGCAGCGACATGGACAGCGCCCCCGAGCCGACGCCGGCCTCGACGACCCTGGCGCCAGGGAACACGTCGGCCATGGTGACGATCTGGCCGGCGTCCTTGGGGTACACGACGGCCGCACCGCGGGGCATGGACATGACGAAGTCCGACAGCAGCGGGCGGAGCGCCAGGTAGTCGACGCCCGCCGTGTTGCGGACCACCGACCCGTCGGGCGCCCCGATGAGGTCGTCGTGGGCGAGGCGGCCCCGGTGCGTGTGGAACTCCCGGCCCGCCTCGAGGGTGATGGTGTGCAGCCGGCCCTTGGGGTCGGTGAGCTGGACCCGGTCCCCCACCGCGAACGGCCCGCGCCGCAGGTCCGCGCCCACGGCGCCGGTGTCGCTGGTCATGGGGCGTGAGTCTAGGCGCGGCCCATGGCCTGACCGATGTCGGTGGCGTGCACAACCCCGACCAGCCGCCGGTGGTGGACGACGGCGGCGACGGTGAAGCCGTGCTCCTGCATGGCTGCCAGGGTCTGCAGCACGTCGCCGGCCGGATCTGCCTCGACCACCCAGCTCGGGTGCTGGCGGCTCGCCACCGCCGAGACCGGGGTGCTCGCCCTGGCCGCCTCGGGCACCGCCATGAGGTGGGCCACGTCGACGTATGCCGCGGGGAGACCCCGCGGGTCGGTCACCACGAGCTCGTGCGATCCGGTGCCGACGGCCTCCGCGATGGTGGTCGTGGGAGGGACGAGCGCGGCGGGACGCAGGACGTCACCCAGCCGGACCCGTCCGACCCGTCCCATCACCTGGCCACGCTGGATCGCCTGACCGGCCCCGGCCCACATGACCGACCCGATGACGAGCACCCACAGGCTCCCCAGCCCCAGCCCGTCGCCACGCAACAGGGGACGGACGAGGAACCAGCCGACGACGAGCACCGTGATCACCCGACCGGCCCAGCCGGCGACCACCATCCCGCGGTTGCGGTCCCCGGTCGCCTTCCACACCAGGCTCTCGACGACGTGGCCACCATCGAGCGGCAGCCCGGGTAGGAAGTTCAGCGCGGCCAGCGAGGCGTTGATGAGGACCAGCCCGAACGCGATGGCGTGGGCCAGGTCGTCGTGCAGCCCCGGCATGACCAGCCAGGCAAGCAGCGCCAGCAGCGCGTTCGCGCCAGGGCCGGCGGCGGCGACGGCCGCGGTCCGACCCGGCGTGCCGCGGTCCGCCTCCATCGAGGTGTGCCCACCCCACAGGGTCGCCACGATCCGGACCACGGGGATGCCGACCGCCTTCGCCGTGAGCGCGTGGGCAGCCTCGTGCACCAGCACGGAGACGAGGAGCATGAAGGCCTGGATGGCGCCCAGGCCGATCCCGAACAGCGGCCGGGTCTCCAGGTGGGGAGATGCCACGATCGCCACGATGACGACCGCGATGACGAACCAGCTCGGGGCGAGGTAGACCGGGACGCCGCCCACCCTGCCGATGCGTACGCCGTGGCCCCGGTCGTCCTCCCCCCGGGCGCTGGGCTGCGTCATGCGCAGACCCTACGCGAGGGCGCCCCGGTGGGCGGCCGGTGTCCGCGTCATACTTGTGCGGTGCCTTCCACCCCTGAGCTGCAGCCCGACGCAACCGAGGCCCTGACCGCCGCCCTGCGCGAACGCATCCTGGTCATGGACGGCGCCATGGGCACCATGATCCAGCGTGAGGGGCTCGGCGAGGCGGACTACCGCGGCGAGCGGTTCGCCGACTGGGACGGTGACCTCAAGGGAAACAACGACCTGCTGTCACTGACCCAGCCGGAGGTCGTCAAGGGGATCCACGCGGCATACCTCGAAGCGGGCGCCGACCTCATCGAGACCAACACCTTCAACGCCCAGCGGATCTCACTG
>JAICSZ010000183.1 GCA_025936615.1 Pedococcus sp.
TGCTGGCCGATGACAAGGGCGCCTCCCTGATCGTCGCTGTGGGCACACACGCGACGCTCGTGGAGTTCCTCGACAAGGGCCGCTCCGGCTTGGCGAGCACCTTCCTGACCCGGCTGCGAGTGGGCGGCAAGCTCGTCGACGCCAAGGGCGTCAGCCGCCTCTACCGCTCGCGCATCTCCAACCTCAGCCTCGTCTTCATGCTCCTCGTCGGGCTGAGCGCACTCGTCGCCGCGCTGGCCTCGACGACCGGCGGCCGCGCGTTCCTGCAGCTGCTCGGCGCCCGCTGGGACGACCTCTGGTCCTCAATCGTAGGAATCATCACGTGATCGACTTCCGCTACCACCTCGTCTCGATCGTCTCCATCTTCCTTGCACTCGCGGTGGGGATCGTGCTGGGTGCGGGTCCGCTCAAGGAGGACATCGGCAACACCCTGACCTCCGAGGTCAAGAACCTGCGCGACGACAAGGCGGCGCTGCGCAGCCAGCTCGACGTCGCCGATCAGGGCATCAAGGCCCGTGACGAGTTCACCACGGCCAGCAACCGCACCCTGCTCGCGAACCGGCTGACCGACACCGGTGTCGCGGTCGTCGTCCTGCCGGGCGCCGACGGTGGCCTGGTGAAGTCGACCACCCAGACCCTCGCGCAGGCGGGGGCGAGGGTGACGGCCACCGTCACGGTCCTGGACGCGTGGGTCGACCCCGACAAGGCCTCCTTCCGGCAGACCCTGGGCCAGCAGCTCGCCGGGCAGGTGCAGGTGCCGATCGACCAGTCCTCCGGCGAGGTGGTCAACGCAGTCCTGGCCCGTTCGCTGCTCGCCAAGGGCGGGTCGCCGACGAGGGACGGCGCGGCAGCGGCGCTCCAGGCGATGCGGACCGGCGACCTCGTCAGGTTCACCCCCGACCACCTGGAGCCGGCCAGCCTCGCCGTCGTCATCGGCGCGCCCGTGAGCGGGTCGGATGCCAACGCTCGCGCCGCAAGCGCGAAGGGGCTCGAGGCGCTCGCCGGCGCCCTGGACGACGCCGGTTCGGGCGCGGTGCTGCTCGCGGCCACCCCGAAACCGGACGCCAGCGACCAGACCTCGGTGGTCAGCACCGTGCGCTCCGACAGCGACCGCGCCAAGGAGCTGTCCACCGTCGACGACGGCGACATCCCGATGGGGCAGGCGAGCCTGATCTTCGCGCTGCTCGAGCAGGAGGCCGGCAAGGCGGGGCAGTACGGCCTGACGGGTGACGCCACCGCAGCCTTCCCCCAGCTGGCGACCAAGTAGCCGCGATGCGTGCGCTCGTCTCCGGACTGGTCGGCGGGCTGGCCGCTGGCACGGCCATGCGGCTGCTGCGCGCCCACCCACCGGGCGGGGCGGCGCGGTGGGAGCGCACCAACCACGCGGGTGCCACAGTCACCCTCCTCGAGGGGCCTGCGTATGCCGCGGGGGCGGCTGCCGGGGCAGTGTTCCTCGGTGCCGGGCCGGGTCCAGTGCTCGCCACCGCGGCCGCGGCCGGGCTCGGGGCCCTGGACGACCTGCGCGGCGACTCGGCGAGCAAGGGCTTCAAGGGCCACCTGGGCGCCCTCGCCCGGGGCGAGGTCACCACGGGTGCGGTCAAGATCGTCGGCCTCGCGGTGACGGGCGTCTCGGCAGCCGCCCTCGTCGAGGGTCAGGCGCGCAGGCACCCGGGGCACGGTCGCAGCGGAGCTGGGGCACGCGGCATACCCGCTGTGGTCGACACCCTCCTGGGTGGTGCGGTGGTCGCGGGCATGGCCAACCTGCTCAACCTGCTCGACCTGCGCCCGGGCCGCGCGCTGAAGGCGGCCGTCCTGGCCGGCGCGCTGACCGCCACCTCCGAGGGCTCGGCGGCTGCGGCCGGCGCGGCCGCCGGCGCCGCCGTCAGCCTGCTGCCCACCGACCTGGCTGGCGAGGCGATGCTGGGCGACACCGGCGCCAACGCCGCCGGGGCGCTGCTCGGAACCGCACTGCTGCAGCGCACGGGACGCCCAGGTCGGCTGGTGGCGCTGGCGGTCCTCTCCGCCCTGACGCTGGCCTCGGAGAAGGTGTCCTTCACGCAGGTCATCGAGTCCACGCCGGTGCTGCGCGAGCTGGACGCCCTGGGCCGCCGATGAGCTCGACCTCCGTGGGCCACTCCGTGGCGCGCGCCGCCGGCCTGATCGCGGTCGCCACCCTGCTGGCCCGGGTCGCGGGTTTCGTCCGCACGCTGGTCTTCTCGCACAGCGCCGGGACGACCGGTGTGGGCGACGTCTACCAGACCGTCAACACCCTGCCCAACGTGGTCTACGAGGTGGCCGCCGGGGGAGTGCTCGCGGCGGTCGCGGTGCCGCTGGTGGCAGGCCAGCTCGGTGCTGGCCGACCCCGTGACGCGGACCGCATCGCATCGGCGCTGCTCGGCTGGGCAGTCGCGGTGCTGCTTCCCGCGAGCCTGCTGCTGGCGTTGCTCGCGCCGTGGCTCAGCCGTTTGCTGCTCGGCGGGCACGCCAGTGCGGCCGAGGTCGACCTGGGCTCGCACATGCTGGTGCTGTTCGCCCCGCAGGTGCTGCTCTACGGCGTGGGGATCGTGCTGTCCGGGGTGCTGCAGGCCCACCGCCGGTTCCTCGCGGCAGCGCTCGCGCCCCTGCTGTCGAGCCTGGTCGTGATCGCCTCCTACCTCGCCTACGCGGGCCTCGCGCGGTCCAGCAGCTCGCCCGGGCAGGTGCCCGACGCCGCGGTCTGGGCGCTCGCCGGTGGCACCACGCTGGGCGTCGTGGTGCTGAGCCTGCCACTGTTCGTGCCCGTGGTGCGCGCGGGGGTGTCGTTGCGACCGACGCTCACCTTCCCGGCTGGCGTCGCCCGCCGCGCGGGGTCGCTGGCGGGTGCCGGTGTGCTCGCGCTGGCGGCGCAACAGGCGGCCGTGTTCGTGACCCTGTGGCTCACCCACCACCGGACCCGCGACGTGGGCACCGTCAACGTCTACAGCTACGTCCAGGCCGTCTACCTGCTGCCCTATGCCGTGCTGGCCGTCCCCATCGCGATGTCCGCCTTTCCCGCGCTGGCCCACAGCGCCGCCGCCGGCGGCGAGGCCGCCGAGGCGACGACCGGCACGGTGGCGCGGTCCCTACAGGGCATCCTCGTGCTCACGGCGGGCGCCGCCGCGGTGCTGGTCGCGGTGGCCGGGCCGGTGGGCGACTTCTTCACCGCCCTCGACGCCGGGGCGCGCTCCGGTGGCGGCGAAGCGCTGACGGCGCTGCCCGCCGCGCTCGCGGCGTACGCGCCGGGGCTGGTGGGGTTCAGCGTCGCGGCACTGCTCACCCGCGCGCTGTACGTCCGGGGGCGGCCGCTCTACGCGGCACTGGCCGTCGCGGGCGGCTGGGCGGTGGCCGCGCTGCTGCCGCTCCTCCTTCTCTCCGACGGTTCGACAGCCGTCCAGACGCTCGGCAGCCTCGGCGTGGGCTCCAGCGTCGGCATGCTGCTGTCCGGGGCCGCGCTCGCGGTGCTCGTGCGGCGGGCGTGGGGCCCCGCGGCCCTGCACGGCTGCGGACGGACCCTGGGGGCCGCGGTGGTGGCGGTCGCGGTGGCGATGGGCGTCGGCGACACCATGGCGCACGGGCTGCGCTCCAGCTCGCTCTGGGGTGCGCTGGCCGGCGGGGCGGCGGTGGCGGTCGTCACCACCGGCGTCTACCTCGCGGTCATGATGGTCGCTGACCGTGGTTCGATGCGCGCCGCCCTCGAACGGGGCAGGCGCCGCAGGCGCGGCAACCGGGAGGACGTGGCGTGAGGGTCGTCATGGTCCTCGGACGCAGCACCGGGGGGATCGGCACCCACGTCGTCGAGCTCGTCGAGGGACTGCGGGCCGGGGGGGACCGGGTCACGGTGGTCACCGACGCCGTCACGGCTGAGCGGTTCGGGGTCGCCGACGCCAAGCGCTGGTGGCCGAGCCGCGCGGCCGGAGTGGTGGGATCGGTGCGCCGCATCTGGTGGCTGCGTGGACTGGCCCGGCACGCGGACGTGGTGCACGCGCACGGCCACCAAGCAGGACTGGTAGCCGCCGTTGCGGTGCTCGGCCTCCCGACCCCGCTGGTCGTCAGCCAGCACAACGCGGTCCTCGTCGGTGGCACGAAGGGACGGCTGCTTGACGTCGTCCAGCAGTTCGTGGCCCGTCGCGCCGGGCTGGTCACGGGTGCGAGCAGCGACCTCGTCGAGGAGGCCCGACGTCGCGGCGCGCGGGAGGCGCGGCTCGCCGAGGTGCCGTCGCCGCGGGTCCCGGAGCTGCTCACGCAGGAGCCGCTGGACGAACAGGCCCGCCACGACCTCGCCGGGCGGCTGCTGCGCGAGCCCGGCGTCGTCGGCGAGTCTTTGATGGATCCTCGTGACCAGGGCGATGCGGATCCATCAGAGACTGCCGGTTCGCGTCCTGCGCTGGTGCTGACCATCGCCCGGATCGCCCCGCAGAAGGACCTGGCAACCCTCGTCTCCGCAGCGTCGCTATTCCATGCAAATCATGAGTTAGCGCCGCTGCGGCAGCCGGACGAGGCGGCGCCAACTCATGATTTGCATGGGGTGGCTCCGGCCGTGTGGGTGGTGGTCGGTGGTGGGGACGAGCCGCTCCGCCGGGACCTCGAGCGCCAGGCAGCGGCATCGGGAGCGCCCGTTTACCTCGTCGGTCCGCAGGACGACCCCGAGCGGTGGCTGCGCGCGGCCGACGTGTTCGTGCTCCCGTCGCTGTGGGAGGCGCGGGCCCTCGTCGTCCAGGAGGCCATGGCCGCGGGGGTGCCGGTCGTGGCGACCGACACGGGGGGGCTGCGCGACCTCGTCGAGGGGGTCGGCACGCTCGTCCCGGTAGGCGACGGGGCTGCCGTCGCCGAGGCGGTCGGGACGTACCTGCGGGAGCCGGCCACGCGGCATACCGCCTCCGTGGCGGGCCGTGAGCGGGCCGCATCGTGGGACGACGGCGTGGCCACGGCGCGTCGCTGGCGGCAGTGGTACTCGGCGCTGCTCCCGATGACGTAGGCTTGAACCCCGTGGTGGAGCAGACGAAACACATCTTCGTGACCGGGGGCGTCGCCTCTTCGCTCGGCAAGGGCTTGACCGCCTCCAGCCTCGGACACCTGCTCCGGGCGCGCGGACTGCGGGTCACCATGCAGAAGCTCGACCCCTACCTCAACGTCGACCCGGGCACGATGAA
>JAICSZ010000220.1 GCA_025936615.1 Pedococcus sp.
AGCATGATGATGTGCCCGGCGTCCTCGACGACCACGTGCTCGGCACCCGGCACCAGCCGGACGATCGCCTCCGAGTGGGAGGGTGGCGTCAGCAGGTCCTGCATCCCGTTGACCACCAACGTCTCCACGCCGTGGAACTGTGCAAGTGCCACCTGCTTGTCGTGGACGTTGAGGGTGGGCAGGAAGTCGGCCATGACCTTGAGCGGCGTGCCGAAGATCATGTCCCCGGTGTAGCGGACGGTGGCCTGGGACACGGGCGATGCGAAGCTGTAGTGGTCGACGATGAGGTCCTCGACGTCGCGCCCGAACCGGCGGACGCTCCACAGCAGGTGCTGGCGGGCGCCCAGCCGGTTCAGGACGCGCGGGCCCAACCGCCCGATCAGCCGTCCGACGAACTGGCCGAAGCCCAGGGTCACCATGTCCTGCCCCCCGGCGCTGGTCGCGACGAAGGCCGCCGCCACCGTGCGCTCGCGGACCGTGTCGGGGAACTGCTCGGCCATCGCCATCACGGTCATGCCGCCCATCGAGTGCCCGACGAGGACGAGCGGACCGTCCGGCGCCACCTCCTCGATGACCCGGTGCAGGTCGCGACCGAGCTGGTCGACGTTGCAAGAGTCGGCGGAGCCCTCGCCCGACTGGCCGTGGCTGCGCTGGTCCCACAGCACGCAGCGGTACCCGGCAGCGGCCATCGCCTTGCGCTGCAGCACCCAGCTCTTGAGGCTCAGCGTGTACCCGTGGGAGAACACCACGGTCGGGTTGTCGTCGCGGGCTGTCGCCGTGTCGGGCTCGTCGACCTCGACGTGCAGGGGCACGCCGTCGTCCGCGACGACGACCAGCTCCTTGTCGGGGGTGTGGACGAACCCGCCCTGGGGGGTGAGCACCGACAGCCGCTCGATCCGGTCGCGGTTCGCCTTGCCCGCGGCGGCCCCGGCGGCCGTCGCGACCCCGGCGGCCGCGAGCCCGATGCCGAGGCCCACGAGTCCGCGGTTGCGGCTCACTGCGCACCCTCGCCGAGGTACGCACGGGGGACCCGTGCCCCCACCCTGGTGACGATCTCGTAGTTGATGGTGCCGACCGCCGCCGCCCAGTCCTGCGCCGTCGGCTCGCCGTCGGCGCCGACCCCGAACAGGACCGCCTCGTCGCCGGCCACCGCATCGCTGTCGGCACCGAGGTCGAGGACGACCTGGTCCATGCAGACCCGTCCGGCGATGGTGTACCGCTGGCCCCCGACCTGCACCGGACCGACGCCGGAGGCGTGCCGCGGCACGCCGTCGGAGTACCCCATCGGGATGAGTCCGAGCCGGGTGTGGGCCGTGGTGGTGTAGGTGTGCCCGTAGGAGATGCCCTGCCCGGCCGGGCATTCCTTGACGCTCGACAGCCGGGCGACCAGCCGCATCGCCTCGCGCAGCCCGAAGTCCTCGGGGGAGCCCAGCTCGGGCACCGGTGACAGTCCGTAGACCGACACCCCCGGGCGGACCAGGTCGTAGTGGGCCGAGGGGTTGGTCAACGTGGCGGCCGAGTTGGCGAGGTGGCGCACCTGCGGTCGTATGCCGGCTCGCGCAGCTTCCTCGAGGACCTCGTCGAAGCGCTCCTGCTGGGCCTGGACCGTGGGGTGCTGGGGCGCGTCGGCGTAGGCGAAGTGGGAGAAGATGCCGACGACTTCGAGGGAGCCGTCTGCCTGCGCGCGAGCGGAGCCGGCGAGCAGCGCCTCGAGGTCGGCGCCCCAGGCGCCGTTGCGCCCGAGGCCGGTGTCGACCTTGAGGTGCACGCGGGCCGTGCGGCCGGTGGCGGCACTCGCTGCGAGCACCTGGTCGAGTGCCCACTGGGTCGAGATGCCCAGGTCCACCCCGAGCGCGACGGCCTCGCTGAAGTCCTGGCCGGGCACGTGCAGCCAGCTGAGCACCGGCACGTCGAGACCGGCCTGCTTGAGCTCGACCGCCTCGGGCAGCTGGGCCACCCCGAGCCAGGTGGCGCCGCCACGGACCGCCGCGCGCGCGCTGGGCAGGAGTCCGTGGCCGTAGCCGTCGGCCTTGACGACGGCCATCACCTCGGCGGAGCCGGCCCGGCTCCTGAGGGCGGCGACGTTGCCCGCGATGGCGTCCAGGTCGACCTGGGCGCACGCGGGAAGCCCCGGCGGGGCCGGGGCGGGAGTGCGGTGCGTGGGCGTGCTCGTCATCGCCGTTCAGTCTGTCAGACCAGGCGCGTTCGTTCAGGGCGGCCCGGGCTGCCCCGGCTCGGCGCGTCAGCGCGAGAGCAGGGCCGCGACAGTGGCCGGTATGCCGTGTGCCACCGCGAGCGCGCGCACTGGGCCACCCGGGTTGGCCCGGTCGGCGGCGACCCCGTGCACCAGCGCCGCGAGGCTGCCCGCGTCGAGTGGGTGGAGCCCCCCGGCGAGCAGGGTGCCGGCGATGCCGGCGAGCACGTCGCCCGCGCCGGCCGTGGCCAGCCAGGGCGGGGCGTCGGCCTGGGAACGGACCGGGAGCCCGCTGGCCGAGGGCGGGACCACCAGGGTGGTCGCGCCCTTGAGGAGGACGGTCGCGTCGAGGGAGTCGGCGACGCGGCGCGCGTGGGCCACCGGTGCCGCAGCGACCTCGGCCCGGCTCACCTCGGCGTCCTCGAGGCGGGAGAGCAGCCGGGCCAGCTCGCCCGCGTGTGGGGTGAGCAGCATCGGGCCTGGCCTGGGCGCGGTGACCAGGTCGAGCCCGCCCGCGTCGACCAGCACCGGGAGGTCGGAGGCGAGCGCGGCCCGGGCGACGTCGAGCTGAGCCTTGCTGCCCCGGGCCCGTGACGTGGCGTCGAGGCCGGGGCCGACGACCCACGCCTGCACCTGCCCCTCCCCCATGACCGCTTCCGGGACGCCGGCCCGAACCAGGCTCGTGGGCGTCGGGGTGCCGCAGTAGCGCACCATCCCCACGCCGGAGCACACCGCTGCGGTGGTGCAGAGGATCGCTGCTCCGGTGTAGGCCTCGCCCCCGGCAACGACACCCAGGACGCCGCGCGAGTACTTGTCGTCGCCCGCACCCGGAACCGGCCACAGCCCCGCGACGTCGTCCCAGCCGAGGCGCTCCACGTCAGATGCGCCCTCGACGTCCAACCCGATGTCGACCACGGTCAGGCGGCCCACTGCCGGCTCGGTGGCGGGCATCAGGTGGACCGGCTTCGGCACACCGAAGGTCACCGTCTCGTCCGCGAAGACCCCGCTGTCCGAGGCTGACTCCCCCGACGGGTCCTGGCCGGACGGCAGGTCCACGGCGACGACGTAGGCGCCGTCCGGGACCGCGTCGACCCAGGGCGCAGCCACCTCGGGCAGGCCGGGACGGCCCCCGATGCCCAGGATGCCGTCGACCACGAGGTCTGCGTCGGCGAGCGCGGCGACCGCCGCGCCGCGGTCGGTGCCGTCCACCAGGCGCACCCCGGCGCCACGGGCCGCCGCGAGCCCGTCTTCGCGCACCGGCCACCCGCCCCGCACCGCCACACAGCTGAACCCGGCACCCGCGAGGCGGGCCAGCGCGAACAGGGTGTCACCCCCGTTGTTGCCCGGACCGACCAGACCCACCACCCTGGTGCCGCCGCGCGCGGACAGGCGCACGCGGCATACCTCGGCAAGGCCTGAGGCGGCACGGGACATGAGCTCGCCGTCGGGCAGCCCTGCCATGAGCGCCTCCTCGGCCGTGCGCACCCGCGCAGCGGAGAAGGCGCCGACCACGGCTCAGCCCTCGGCCACGACGACCGCGGAGGCGATCCCCGCGTCGTGCGACAGGGAGACGTGCATGGCATCTACGCCGAGCGCCTCGGCGCGCGCCGCGACCGTGCCGGCGATGACCAGGTGGGGGCGCCCGTCGTCGCCGCGACGCACCGTGGCGTCGTGCCACAGCAGGCCCTGCGGGGCACCGAGCGCCTTGGCCAGCGCCTCCTTGGCGGCGAACCGCGCCGCGAGGGAGTTGAGCGGCAGCGAGCGCTCCTCGTCGGTGAAGAGGCGCTCGCGCAGGGCCGGGGTGCGCTCCAGGGTCTGCCCGAAGCGCGCCACGTCGACGACGTCGATCCCGACCCCGACGATCACAGCCCCATCGTCCCGATCACTCGACCGTGACCGACTTGGCCAGGTTTCGCGGTTGGTCGACGTCGAGGCCCTTGGCGGTGGACAGGTGCAGTGCGAACACCTGCAGCGGCACCACGGTCAGCAGCGGCGCGAGCAGTGGCGAGGTCTGGGGCACGCGGATCACCTCGTCGGCGAACGGGACGACGTCCTCGTCCCCGTCCTCGGCGACCACCAGGGTGCGGGCGCCGCGGGCGCGGATCTCCTGGATGTTGGAGACCACCTTCTTGTGCAGCTCGTGCGGCGTCCCGGGACCGGGGACGACGATGAAGACCGGCTGGCCGGCGTCGATCAGCGCGATCGGGCCGTGCTTGAGCTCGCCTGCGGCGAAGCCCTCTGCGTGGATGTAGGCGAGCTCCTTGAGCTTGAGCGCACCCTCCATGGCCACGGGGGAGCCGACGTTGCGGCCGAGGAACAGCACCGAGCGGGTGTCGGCCATGAAGCGGGCGATCTCCTTGACCCGGTCCATCCGGCCGAGCAGCTCCTCGAGCTTCGCCGGGACCTCGTGGAGCTCCTTCATGACCGCCTGGGCGTCGTCGGCGAAGGTGCCGCCACGCAGCTGGGCGAGGTAGAGGCCGAGGACGTAGCAGGCGG
>JAICSZ010000202.1 GCA_025936615.1 Pedococcus sp.
AGGAACCTCCTCGTCCTCGCGGCACGGCGCCGCTGCGCCGACGCTACCGGATATTGCCGGCGTGGGCGGGAGGCTCGAGGATGGCCCGCGCGATGGCCCCCACCTGCTCGACCTCGATGAGGAAGCCGTCATGGCCGTACTCGCTGTGGAGCATGTGCAGCTCGCCCCAGGGCGCGGCGTCGACGATCTCCCTCGACAGCCGTGGCGGGTAGAGCCGGTCGGAGTCGACAGCCGCGACCACGATCCGCCCGCTGGCACGCGCCAGGGCGGCGGCGGCGCCACCGCGGCCGCGCCCCACGTCGTGCGAGCTCATCGCCTCGGTGAGCACGAGGTAGGAGTTCGCGTCGAAGCGGCCGGCCAGCTTGCCCGCGTGGTGGTCGAGGTAGGACTCCACGGCGTAGCGACCATCGCCCCCGAGCGGCTCCTCGCCGCCCTGCGCCTGCCTCCCGAACCGTTCGTGCAGCTCGAGCTCGCTGCGGTAGGTCACGTGGGCGATGCGGCGGGCGATGCCGAGCCCCGCTCCGGGCCCGGTCGCCTCGTCGTAGTAGTCACCCCCGTGGAAGTGAGGGTCGCTGCGGATCGCCAGCAGCTGGGGCTGGCACCAGGCGATCTGCTCCGCAGTGGCGTATGCCGTGCTGGCCAGGACCAGCGCGGTGTCCACCCGCTGCGGGTGGGTCACCGCCCACTCCAGCACGCGCATGCCTCCCATCGACCCGCCCAGCACGAGCGCCCAGCGCTCGACCCCCAGCGCGTCGGCGAGCAGCGCCTCGGCCTGCACCTGGTCGCGGATCGTGAGGAACGGGAAGCGACTCCCCCACGGCAGCCCGTCGGGCGCCGGCGACGCCGGGCCGGTGCTGCCCTGGCACCCGCCGAGCACGTTGGCGGCCACGACGAACCAGCGGCGGGTGTCGATCGCCCGCCCCGGACCGATCAGCCCGTCCCACCACCCGGGCGTCGGGTGACCGGGGCCGGCCGGGCCCACCACGTGGCTGTCGCCGGTGAGGGCGTGCTCGACCAGGATCGCGTTGTCGCCGGCGGCGTTGAGCTCACCCCACGTCTCGTAGGCCAAGGTCACGTCGGGCAGCACTCCACCGCGCTCGAGCTCGACCGCGCCGAGCTCGCAGAACCGGCGGTTTCCCAGCGGGTCACCGGCCCGCCACGCGGCCGTGGTCGTCGGCGGCGGGGACGTGGTGGTCATCGAGAGCTCCTCGGGCATCGCGCTTGCCGCCCGTGCTCGGGCCGGCCGGGTCATCACCCGGGGCACCCCACCGCGAGGAGGGTTGCCGCCCAGCAAGCCGGGGCTTGTCGCTGGAACTCATGACCTGCCAACCATGATGACGCACCCACCCGAGAGGCCGCGAGGCCTGTCCGGACGGTGGACGCCCTCGGCGCTCAGGCCGACAGTGCGCGATGAGCAGCCCCGCCACCAGGGCGGATCCCGTGGTCGAGGAGCTGCTCGAGCAGACGGGCCAGCCGGTAGTCCGGTGCGTGCGCGAGTGCCCGCTCCAACGCCACCCGCGCCACGGAGCCCTCGCCCATCCACCAGGCCACGCTGGCCAGCACGGTCAGGACCGGCGCGCAGTGGTCGTCCGGGACGGCGCGGACGAGCCACTGCAGCCGGGTCAGCAGGCGGCGGGCCGCGAGCGCGGCTGAGCGCCCACCGCCGCCTGCCTGCACCGACCAGGCCGGCTCCGGGAGCGTGGTGAGCAGCGCGTCCGCCAGGTCCTCGTCGAGCTTGTCGAACGGCAGCGTGTGGGGACACAGCCGGGCGATCAGGCCGTCACGCAGGGCGCGGTCCTCCAGGCTGCGCACCAGCTCGGCCACCCCCTCTGCAGACAGCTCGTCCACGGGCCGTGCACTGACCGAGACGTCGCACGCGCGCGCCCACAACGACAACCGGGACAACCGCTCGACCGCCGCCCGGTGCGGGTCGTTGCCCTCCTCGGCAGACGGCCGGGACACGCCCACGGCCCGTCCCCGCTTGGACGGACCCGGCCATGAGGCGACTGGCTGCGCGAGCGCGGCGGCGACCTCGCGGCATACGGCGTCGTCGGCGGCCACGAGGGACGCGAGGCTGCCGCGCGAGGGCAGCGGCGCCACCTCCAGCCCGACGAAGTCGGCCACGGCCGGGGTGTCGGCGGGCTCGGGCAGGGCAGCCCCCTCCTCGGGGCAGCAGCCGTCGTGGCAGTCGGGGCCGTACCACCGGCCGTCGCGCACGACGACCCGTGGGAGCACGGCGATGCCCGCGCCAGCGATCCGTGCGGCCGCGGCGTCGAGCACCGCAGTCGCGGCCCCGGCGTCACCCTCGTAGGCGACCAGGAGCACCGCGTCGGGGTCCTCGCGCAGCAGCGGCTCGACGAGCTGGCCGGCGGCGTCGCGGGCCCGGCCGGGTTCGGGCAGGTCGAGGCGCTGGAGCATGCCCACGGAACGACCGCGAAGGGCCACCACGACGAGGCAGTCCTCGAGGTGGTAGCCGAGCTGGTAGGGCAGGGCGGCGACGACGTCAGCCGTTCCACGGAGTCTGATCGGGTTCATGCCCCAACGGTCGCGGCGTCGACGGCGGCCGCCGAGGACCGGTCCGTGGGCCTGTGCAGGGGCCCGGGTCGGCCGCGGCGCGGTGTGCACACCGCAGCCCCGTTGTCGCGTGACAACGGGGCCGTGGGTGAGCGGTGTGGCGGCTACCGCACCACGTGGCCGGGGACGGTGTCCCGCCCGGAACCGGTACGCCGCGGTGTGGTCCGCTCCCAGGCGAGGAAGGACTCGGTCTCGTTGACGACCGACGCGGCGACCCAGGAGAACACCAGCGCGTCGTCGGCGAGGCCGAGCACCGACAGGAACGCCTCGGGCACGAAGTCGACCGGCGACACGATGTAGGCGATGGCGCCGAGGATGAGCAGCAGCCGGCCCCTCGTGGTGCCGGCGTACTCGCCGCGAAACGTGGCCAGGAACAGCCGCGGGACGGCGCTGAGCCGCTCCCCCATCCCGGGGGACCCGGGTCTCATGGCGGTGCGCAGCGCGGTGGCGAGGGTGCGGAAGGCACCGAGGCGGCGTGGGGTCATGTTCCTGCTCCTTGCTGCCCGGGCGCCGTGGTGGCCCGGACGAGGGTCCAACGAACCCGTGTGGCGGACGATTCCCGGTGATGGTTCCGCGGGGTCAGTGCCCGGTCGTCCGCGGCGGGAACTCGTGCCGCGCGTGGTCGGCGATCTTCTTGAGCAGGTACCCGTCGAGGCCGGCCCCGATGACGCCGCCGATGACGGGCACTCCCTTGCCGAACCGGCTCAGCGTCTTCTTCCCCGCCGTGGACAGCAGCCGGAACCCGACTGCCTTGTTGACCACCATGAGCGCGGGGCCGGGCAGCCGCTGGGCGGCGAGGTTGGACAGCCGTCCGGTCGCCACCACACCCGCCTTCTTCAGCAGGTCGTCGGCGTCGGCACCGACAAGGGTCAGCAGGATCGCCGAGCGGATCTCCGGCTGCTTGATGTCGTACCCGCGCAGCGACGCGATCGAGGCCACCATGCGGGTCGCGACGACGTAGAACTCCAGCACGTTCGCCGGGAGCGCCACGGGCAGGGTGATGAAGCCGCCGAGCCCGGTGACGAAGCCACCTGCCGCGGCGAGCTTGAGGTGGCTGCCCACCACGGCGTCGACGGCCTCCTCGGCGGTCGGCTTCTCGGCGCGCTTGACGTCGGCGACCCGCTGGGCGGAGTCGAACGGTCCCTTGCCGTCGATGCCGGTGTCGAGGAGGCTCTCGACGAGCCCGCTGATCGCCCCCGCGAACCTGCCTGGGTCCTCCCCGCCTTCGCGGGCCTTCTCCAAGGCCCCCTTGGTCGCTGCGACGTCCTCGGCCGCCTCCTGCGCGTCGTCCTTGCCCAGCCCGAACAGGCCCACAGTCCCTCCCTCGTCGCCGTCCCGCCATCCTGCCACGCAACGCCCTTGGCGGCAGGCTTAGCCTTGAGGCATGGCTGAGCACACCGAGAACGCCGAGACCGCTGGGACACCCTTCGCCGAGTACGCCCACCCCGAGAAGCTGGTCACCACCGACTGGCTGGCCGAGCAGATCGAGGCGGGCCGCGTCGGCACCGGCGCACCCGATGCCATCGCCCTGCTGGAGTCCGACGAGGACGTCCTCCTCTACGACACCGGGCACATCCCCGGCGCCCTCAAGCTCGACTGGCACCAGGACCTCAACGACCAGCTGATGCGCGACTACGTGGGCGCCGAGCAGTTCGCCGAGGTCATGTCCGAGCGCGGCATCGGCCGCGACACGACCGTGGTCATCTACGGCGACAAGAACAACTGGTGGGCCGCCTACGCGCTGTGGGTGATGACCCTGTTCGGCCACGAGGACGTCCGCCTCCTCGACGGCGGTCGCGCGAAGTGGGTCGAGGAGGGCCACGAGCTCACCAAGGAGGCCCCCAAGCCCAGCCGCGCGGCATACCCGGTCGTGGAGCGCCACGACGCGCCCATCCGGGCATTCAAGGACGACGTGCTCACGCACCTGGGCAAGCCGCTGGTCGACGTCCGCTCCCCCGGCGAGTTCAGCGGCGAGCTGCTGCACATGCCCGACTACCCGCAGGAGGGCGCGATGCGTGGCGGGCACATCCCCGGCGCGAAGTCGGTGCCGTGGGCGCGGGCGGCCAACGAGGACGGCACCTTCAAGTCGCGCGCCGAGCTCGAGGCGATCTACCAGCAGGAGCAGGGGCTCGACCCCAAGGACGCCACGATCGCCTACTGCCGCATCGGCGAGCGCTCGTCGCACACGTGGTTCGTGCTGACCCAGCTGCTCGGGTTCACCGACGTGCGCAACTACGACGGGTCGTGGACCGAGTGGGGCAACAGCGTCCGCGTGCCGGTGGAGCGGTAGCCGTACGTGGCCGAGACGACGACGCCGCTCCCGGAGGCCCTGCAGGAGATTGCGGACGACTTCGCGGATCTC
>JAICSZ010000385.1 GCA_025936615.1 Pedococcus sp.
ATCCCCCTGGTCGGGTCCATGCTGACCCTCGCCCTGGTCGAGGCCAAGCTCAAGGAGCACCGGATCACGCCCTACACGCTGGGCGTCAAGGAGGGCATGCGCGAGAAGCTCGGCGTCTTCGACTGCGAGTTCGTCGCCGTCAACCACTCGATCCCGGACGCGCTCGCGGTCTTCGTCCGCACCCCGGCCGGCACGATCCTGCACACCGGCGACTTCAAGATGGACCAGCTGCCGCTGGACGGCCGCCTCACCGACCTGCGGGCCTTCGCCCGGCTCGGCGAGGAGGGCGTGGACCTGTTCATGACGGACTCGACCAACGCCGAGGTGCCAGGGTTCACCACCCCTGAACGCGACATCGCCCCGGCGATCGACAAGGTCTTCCGCGACGCGCAGCGGCGGATCATCGTCGCCTGCTTCTCCTCACACGTGCACCGCGTGCAACAGGTGCTCGACGCCGCGGAGAAGGCCGGGCGCAAGGTCGCCATGGTGGGTCGGTCGATGGTGCGCAACATGGGCATCGCCGCGGACCTCGGCTACCTGCACGTGCCGGACGGCGTCCTGGTCGACGTCAAGAGGCTCGGCGACCTGCGCGACGACCAGGTGGTGCTGGTCTGCACGGGGTCGCAGGGCGAGCCGATGGCAGCGCTGTCCCGGATGGCCAACCGGGACCACCGGATCGACGTCGGCGTGGGCGACACCGTCCTGATGGCGTCCTCGCTCATCCCGGGCAACGAGAACGCCGTCTTCCGCGTCATCAACGGCCTGATGCGTCTGGGCGCCAACGTCGTCCACAAGGGCAACGCCAAGGTCCACGTGTCCGGCCACGCCAGCGCGGGAGAGCTGCTCTACTGCTACAACGTCGTCAAGCCGCGCAACGTCATGCCGGTCCACGGCGAGTGGCGTCACCTCGTCGCCAACGCCGAGCTCGCCGTGAAGACGGGCATCCCGCGTGACCGGGTCGTGCTGGCCGAGGACGGCATCGTCGTCGACCTCGTGAAGGGGCGGGCGAGGGTGGCCGGGGCTGTGCAGTGCGGCTACGTCTACGTCGACGGTTCGTCCGTCGGGGACTTCGACGAGGCCCTGCTCAAGGACCGGCGGATCCTGCGCGACGAGGGCTTCATCTCGGTGATCGTCGTGATGGACGCTGCCACGGGCAAGATCGCTGCCGGGCCCGAGATCACGGCTCGCGGCTTCGCCGAGGACGACGAGATCTTCAACCAGGTCAGGCCCAAGATCGAGCAGGCGCTGGCCGATGCGACGGGAAACGGCGTCACCGACTCCTACCAGCTCGAGCAGGTCATGCGTCGGGCGGTCGGCTCGTGGGTCGGTGGCAAGATCCGCCGCCGACCGATGATCATCCCCGTGGTGATCCAGGCCTGACGCGCCCCAACCCCGCTGTCCCACCCCGCCTGCTGCAACCTTTGCTAGCAAAGGAAAATGAATGGTGGACAGGTTCTGACCTGTCCGTCGATCACTAACCTTTGCTAGCAAAGGTTGCAGCAGGGGTCGGGTCGTCGGCCAGCTGCAGCAGGGGGTGGGTCGGGGTTTACCAGGGGCGGGCGACGTCGAGCGCGCGGGGGTCGCGGACCGGCACCCAACCGTGGGGTCCGTCGACGTACTCGGCGCGCGGTCCGTTGGCGGAGAGGTCCGCGACGGCGCAGATCAGCCGCTCCACGTGCTCGGCGGTGGTGGCCAGGCCCACACTGGCACGCACGGCGGTTGCCGGCCGCGCGGCATACGGGTCGTCGAGGAGTGCGTCGACGCACAGGTGCGCGCAGAACTTGCCGTCACGCACCCCGATGCCGTGCTCGGCCGACAGGGCCGCGGACACGAGGGAGGAGTCCAGGCCGTCGATGGTGAACGTCGCCACCGCGACCCGATCGTGGTCCGGGGCGAAAAGCGAGTAGGTCTCGACCCCGTCGATCGCCTCCAGCCCCTCGAGGAGCTGCCTCCCCAATGCCTCCTCGTGCCGCTCGATCGCCGACGAGTGGGTGCGCAGCGCGTGGCAGGCCGCGGCCAGTGCGATCGCGCCGATGACGTTGGGACTGCCTGCCTCGTGCCGTGCCGCCCCCTCGTGCCACACGACGCCCCGTTCCGTCACCGCCTTGGTCGCGCCACCGCCAGCCAGGTAGGGCGTGGCGGCGTCGAGCCAGTCGCGGCGGCCCGCGAGGACGCCGGCCCCGAACGGCGCGTAGAGCTTGTGCCCGGACAGCACGACGTAGTCGACGCCGAGCGAGTCGAGGTCGACCGGGCGGTGGGGCGCGTACTGGGCAGCGTCGAGGACGACCCGCGCGCCCGCCCGCCGGGCAATGGCGGCCAGCTCACGGATCGGCCACACCTCGCCGGTCACGTTCGAGGCGCCCGCGAGCACGACCAGCCGGTTCGCCGCCTGGTGCTCCTCGAGGGCGGCGCGCAGCAACCGGGCCGCGTCGTCGGTGCTGCCGGGCACCGGCAGGTGGTGGGTGCGGCGCGCGGGCCAGGGGAGCAGGGCGGCGTGGTGCTCGGACTCGAACACGAACACCTCGGTGTGGCGGGGCAGCACACGGGCGAGCAGGTTGAACGAGTCGGTGCTGTTCCGGGTGAAGACGACCTCGTCCCGAGCCCCGGCGCCGACGAAGGCACGCACCTCCTCGCGAGCCTGCTCGTACCAGGCGGAGGTCACCCGCGAGGCCCACCCGTTGCCCCGGTGCACGGAGGAGTAGGTCCGCAGGGCAGTGTCGACCGCCTGCTTCACGCTGACCAGGGCAGGCGTCGAGGCGGCGTGGTCGAAGTTCGCGTAGTGGACCGCTCCGGTCAGGGTCGGCGCGACCAGCGACTCCGACAGCACGGCCGGGAGGGCTCGCGCCTCGCCGAGCGGGGCGTGACCGGTGTCAGGAACCGGCCGCAGGTGGTGGCGTGCCTGGGCGAGCGGCGCGCTGTCACGCGGCGGGGTGGCATCCGGGGTGGTGGCACGCAGGGCGCGGGTGGGCGTGGTGGGTGGCGTGCTGGCGATCGACATGTGCGACGGCTCCTCGGGTCCGGTG
>JAICSZ010000006.1 GCA_025936615.1 Pedococcus sp.
CCCGGCACCAACGGTGCCGAATCCCCTGCCCACCAATACCTTTCGCAGTCGGTGACGCAGGTGCCGCTGCGACTCCGGCACGGAGTACGCCGCGAGCACCCACGGGTCACCCGGCTGGGCACGACGGTGGCCGAAGATGCGCTCGTCCCCTTCGGCGAAGACGTCCTCGAGGGCCGGGTCGAGGCGGTAGGCAGCCGAGCCGTCGGCGCGGTCGCTGACGAGGACCCCGCGCTTCTTCAGCCGGGACAGGGCCGAGCGCGCCGCTCCCTCGTCCACGCCCAGCCCCGCCACCAGCCGCAGCAGGTCGGACACCGCGATGGGTCGCTCGCCGCGGGCATGGAGCCCGCAGATCGTGACGATCAGCTGTTGCACCTGCCGCGCCGCGCCTGGGGCGGGGTGGGCGGGGGCGGGCACGCACGGAGCCTAGCCCCGACGCTGCCTAGCCCTGTTGCTGACGGATGACCTGCTGCAGCGACCAGCGGTTGCCGTCGGGGTCCCCGAAGTACACGAACCGTCCCCACGGCTGCTCGTCGACGCCCTGGCACTCGACGTCGCAGCTGCGCAGGTGCTCCAGCGCGGCGTCGGCGTCCTCGACGACGACCTGGATGAGCTGCGTGGACCCTTGGGGCATCATGCCCAGGCCCACGCCGAAGCAGAACGAGCACGCCGACCCCGGCGGCGTGACCTGCACGAAGCGCAGGCCCTCGTGGACAGTGTTGTCGATGTCGGCCGGCCAGCCCACCTGCTCGTAGAACGCCTTGGTGCGGTCGACGTCCGTGACGGCCAGCGGGACGAGCTCGATCTTGAAGTCCATGGTGGTTTCCTTCGCTGTCGTGGTCATGACTCGAGGCTAGGTGGCCTTCCGGTCACTTCCTGACCGCTATCCCGGTGCATCGGCGCGGAACACCCGGAGCTGGAGGGCGAGGGTGGAGTAGTAGCCGACCAGCGTCGTCAGCTCGAAGGCCGCTTGGGGCCCAACGGTTTTCGCACACTCCTGCCATGTCTCGTCGTCGACGTCGCCATCGAGCATCGCCCGGACCAGCCGCGCCGCCGCCTGCTCGTGCCCGTCCTCGTATGCCGGGTGGCCGCCTTCCCGGATCGTCTCCAGCTCCACGTCGGTCAGGCCCACCGCCCGGCCGACTCCCTCGTGCGCATGGCGCTCGAAGTCGCTGCCCCACCGGGCGGCGACCATGAGGATCGCGATCTCTCGAGTGCGGTCCGTCAGGGAGGTGCGGTAGCGAAGGGCTGCGCCGAGGTCCTGCAGTGCGGCGCCGACAGGGGGCCACAGGAGGAACGCGTTGAACGGCCCGGCCAGGCTGCCGTCCGGCCTCGTCAGCGCGAAGTGCTGCGGGCCCTGGGCCCGCGGTCCGGAGGTGATCGTGTCGTAGAGGGCACGCTGGTCCGGGTGGAGCTCGTCGGGCGTGAGGTCGGGCAGGCGTGACATGTCACCCAGTGAACCGTCTTCGGCGCTCCCTCGTGCAGCGGGTGCAGGATGGGTGCGGTCCACAACCGCAACGACAGGAGCCGTGCCGCATGAAGCCGCTGGAGGACCTCACCGTCGTCTCGCTCGAGCAGGCGGTCGCGGCACCCTTCGCGACGCGTCAGCTCGCCGACCTCGGGGCGCGGGTCATCAAGGTGGAGCGGCCGGGTGCCGGTGACTTCGCACGGCACTACGACGAGACGGTCAAGGGCCTGTCGTCACACTTCGTGTGGCTCAACCGCTCGAAGGAGTCCGTCGCCCTGGACCTGAAGTCCGAGCACGGCCGCGAGGTCGTCCACGCGCTGGTTGCGCGTGCCGACGTGTTCGTCCAGAACCTCGCCCCGGGTGCGGCGGAGCGGCTCGGCCTCGGGGCCGCCGAGCTCCGCGCCCAGCGCCCCGAGCTGGTCCACTGCTCGATCTCGGGATACGGGACGGGCGGTCCGTACACGGACAAGAAGGCCTACGACCTGCTCGTGCAGTGCGAGTCCGGGCTGGTGTCGGTCACCGGCACGCCAGAGACCCCGGTCAAGGTCGGCATCTCGGTCGCGGACATCGCCGCCGGCATGTACGCGTACAGCGGCATCCTGACCGCACTGCTGCGCCGGAGCTCGACAGGTCAGGGCGCCACGCTCGAGGTGTCCATGCTCGAGGCGCTGGCCGAGTGGATGGGCTTCCCCATGTACTACGGCTGGTACGGCGGCACCGACCCGGTGCGCAGCGGCGCCTCGCACTCGGCGATCGCACCCTACGGCCCGTTCCCGTGTGGCGACGGCGGGCAGGTCTTCCTCGGCATCCAGAACGAGCGGGAGTGGGCGGCGTTCTGCGCGAAGGTGCTCGACGAGCCGGAGCTCGCCACCGACGCACGCTTCTCGACCAACAGCCTGCGGGTGGCGCACCGCGACGAGCTCGGCGCCGTCGTGGCCGAGGCGTTCGCCGGCCTCGCCACAGGGGCAGTCGTCGACCGGCTGGAGGAGGTCGGCATCGCCAACGCGCGGCTGCGTGACGTGCACGGGCTCGTGGAGCACGAGCAGCTGGCCGCCCGGCACCGGTGGCGCGAGGTCGGGTCGCCGGCAGGGCCGCTGCGCGCGCTCGTGCCGCCGGCGGTGCCCGACGGCGAGGAGCCGGTCATGGGGCCGATCCCCGCCGTCGGCGAGGACACCGAGCGCATCCTGGCGGAGCTCGGGCTCGCTGCCACGCCAGCCGGCTCGCAGCGAGGGGAGCGGTGATGGAGGGACTGACCGACGAGGAGTCCGAGATCGTCCTGCTGGTGCGGGAGTTCGTCGACCGCGAGGTGAAGCCGGTCGTGCAGGAGCTCGAGCACACCAACACCTACCCCGAGAAGCTCATCGACCAGATGAAGGAGCTCGGTGTCTACGGCCTGGCGATCCCCGAGCCGTGGGGCGCCGCCAAGGTGAGCACGCCCTGCTACGTGCTCGTCACCGAGGAGCTCGCCCGCGGCTGGATGAGCCTGGCCGGGGCCATGGGCGGGCACACCGTCGTGGCCAAGCTCATCCAGGACTACGGGACCACGGAGCAGCAGGACCGCTACCTCCCACGCATGGCGACAGGTGAGCTGCGCGCCACCATGGCGCTGACCGAGCCGGGCGGCGGCTCCGACCTCCAGGCGATGCGCACCGTGGCACGTCGCGACCGCGACGACTACGTCGTCAACGGCTCCAAGACGTGGATCTCCAACGCCCGTCGCTCCGGCCTCGTGGCGCTGCTGTGCAAGACCGACCCCTCCGCACAGCCACGGCACAAGGGCATCTCGATCCTGCTGGTGGACAAGGAGGACGCCCCCGAGGGGCTCACCATCTCCCGCGACCTGCCCAAGCTGGGCTACAAGGGCGTGGAGGCGTGCGAGCTGGTCTTCGAGGACCTGCGGGTCCCGGCCGACGCACTGCTCGGCACGGCCGAGGGGAAGGGCTTCGCACAGATGATGCGTGGGCTCGAGGTCGGCCGCCTGCAGGTGGCGGCCCGGGCGCTCGGCGTGGGGCGTGCCGCGCTCGAGGACTCGTTGCGCTACGCGCAGCAACGGCAGAGCTTCGGCAAGCCGATCTGGCGACACCAGTCCGTCGGCAACCACCTCGCGGACATGGCGACCAAGCTCACCGCCGCGCGCCAGCTGACGTTGTACGCCGCGCGCCGATACGAGGCCGGCGAGCGGGCCGACCTCGAGGCCGGGATGGCGAAGCTCTACGCGTCGGAGGCCGCCATGGAGATCGCGCTCGACGCGGTGCGCGTCCACGGCGGCTACGGCTACTCCACCGAGTTCGACGTCGAACGCTACTTCCGGGACGCACCGCTCATGATCGTCGGCGAGGGCACCAACGAGATCCAGCGCAACGTCATCGCGAGCCAGCTCGTCAAGCGGGGCACGGTGGCGCCGTGACCCGGCCCTCCGCCGCCGAAGCCGCGCGGACCCTGCTCTTCGTCCCCGGCACCAGGCCGGACCGCTTCTCGAAGGCGGCCGCCAGCGGTGCCGACCTGGTCGTCATCGACCTCGAGGACGCCGTCGCCGAGTCGGCCAAGGAGGCGGCGCGCCGTGCCGTCGCGGACTGGCTGCGCGGTGACGGCGCCCAGGTCGGCGCGGCGGTGCGGGTCAACGCGATCGGCTCGCGACACCACGAGGCAGACGTGGCCGCCCTGGTGGGACTGCCCGGCCTGCGTGCGGTGGTGGTGCCGATGGCCGAGGAACCCGACGGGCTGGCGACTCTTGCCCAGCGGCTCGGGGCCGACGTGGCGGTGCTCGCGCTGGTCGAGACCGCGCTGGGCGTGCACCGGGCCCTCGAGCTCGCGGCCGCGCCGGGGGTGCGACGGCTCGCCTTCGGGCACCTCGACCTGGCTGCCGACCTCGGCTCCGCCACCGACGACACGGCCATGCTCATGGCGCGCTCGACCCTGGTCCTGGCCTCCCGCGTGGCCGGGTTGCCCGGCCCGGTCGACGGCACGACGACAACGCTGGACGACCCTGGCGCCGCTGCCGACGACGCCGGCCGGGCTCGCGCGCTCGGCTTCACCGGCAAGCTGTGCATCCACCCGAACCAGGTGGCGCCGGTCAGGGCGGCATTCCAGCCGACCGACGGCGAGCTCGCATGGGCGCACCGGGTGCTCGAGGCAGCGACGGCAGGCGGGGTGGCCCGGGTCGACGGCCAGATGGTCGACGCGCCCGTGATCCTGCGCGCGCGCCACCTCGTTGCGCTGGAAGGCAGCTCGTCGTGACGTCCGACCGGCTCGTGCGCACCGAGCGGATCGACCCAGGCGTCGTCGAGGCGTTGGCGGGGCTGCTCGACGTCCCCGTGCCCACCCGGACCCTGCCGCCCATGTGGCACCAGGTGCACCTGCTCGAGAGGCCACCACAGCACGCGCTCGGCCCCGACGGGCACTCCACGCGCGGCATACCGGCTCCTCCCGGCCCGGGACGCAAGCGGATGTTCGCCGGGGGTCGGGTGACCACGCTGCGCCCGCTCGCCATCGGCGAGGAGGCAACCCGCACCACCTGGGTGACCGACACGGTGGACAAGCAGGGCCGCACCGGCCCACTCACCTTCGTGACGACCCGCAGCGAGATCGCCCAGGGCGACGAGCTGGCCGTGGTCGAGGTCGGCGACATCGTCTACCGCGAGCCGGGCTCGACCGTGCCGGCAACGCCGGGCACCCTCGACGACCCGCCCTGGCAGGCACCCGCTGACACCCCGAGCCTCAGCCTGAGGGCCGATGAGGCGCTGCTGTTCCGGTACTCGGCGCTGACCTACAACGCACACCGGATCCACTACGACCACAACTGGGTTCGGCACGAGGGCTATGCCGACCTGGTGGTGCACGGGCCGCTGCAGGCACTCATGCTCGCCGAGCTCGCCCGCCGCAACGAGGTCGACCTGGTCGGCCGCGAGCTGTCCTACCGGCTGGTGGCACCGATGACCGGACCGCAGACGTTCACCGTGGCCGCCGGCGAGGTGGGGGTCGAGCGGGGCGGCGAGGTCCGCGACGTCCACGGCACCGTGACGGCGGTGAGCACGGTCGGCCCCCTGGCCGACCGCTGACAGCACAGGGAGGCGCTCAGTCGAGCACGTCGAGCTGGGCGAGGTCGTCGAACAGGTGCGGGGACCTCCAGTCGACCCCCGACTGCTCGAGCAGCGGCCGCAACGCGGCGATGGCGTTCTGCCGGTGCCGGGAAAGCACGTCCAGCGCCGCCTCCACGTCGCCGGCCCGGACCGCTGCCACCAGCTCGTCGTGCTCGTCGAGGACCCGGTCCTTGTTGGTGTCGTCGGTGAAGTAGACCGAGCGGTACACCTCGGTCGAGTCCCACAGCACGTGCAGGACCCGGATGAGCCGCGGCATCGCGCACGCACTGATGAGCGCGAAGTGGAACCGCCGGTTCGTCGTCGACATGGCGGGGATGTCGAACGCTGCCGCCGCCCGCCGCACGTCGTCGGCGGCCTCCTCGAGCCGGGCGACGTCCTCCGTGGTCAGCAGCGGCACCCCCCGCCGCACCGCCTCGGCCTCGAGCAGCTCGCGGATCCGGTAGACCTCGAGCAGGTCCGACAGCGACAGCTCCGTGACGAAGTAGCCGCGGTGGGCGACGTAGGAGACCTGGCCCTCGCCCTCGAGGATCTTCAGGGCCTCACGCAGGGGGACCCGACTGACCCCGAGCTCGAGTGCGAGGGTGTCCTGGACGATCTGCTCCCCCGGCTGCAGCCTGCCGGTCGCGATCCAGCTGCGCAGCTCCGTGAGCACCGCCTCCTGGGCCGTGGGCGGTCGGCGGAACGTCTTCGCCACCCCGCCACCTCCTCCTCCGCCGGCCCCGGCCCGGTCGCGGATCGAGGCTACTCCCGATTATCCGCTGTATACACTCGCTCGGGTGAGCACCTCGCCCACGCACCTGCACCGCGGGACGCGTGAGTACCGAACGGCCAGCTTCGTGCTGTTCGTCGCCGGGCTCATGGCCTTCGCGATGCTCTACGTCGTCCAGGGCGTGATGCCCGCGGTCAGCCGCTACTTCGACGTCTCCCCCGCGGCCTCCAGCCTGACCCTGTCGCTGACCACCCTGCCACTGGCCTTCGCGGTGGTCCTGTGGGCGTCGTGGTCCGAAGGGCTCGGTCGGCGTCGGCTGCTCGTCGGGGCACTGTTCGGCGCAGCGGTGCTGACGGTGCTCGCGGCCGTCAGCCCGTCGTTCCTCTCCCTGCTCGGCCTGCGCGTGCTGACCGGGCTGGTGCTCGCCGGCCTGCCGGCCGTCGCGATGGCGTACGTCGCCGAGGAGTTCGCCCCCGGCGGCCTCGGCACGGCGATGGGCCTGTACATCAGCGGCACGGGGCTCGGCGGCATGACCGGACGGGTCCTCGGCGGGCTCGTCGCCAGCGCCGCGTCGTGGCGGATCGCCCTCGGCGTCGTCGGTGCGGTCTGCCTGGTCGGCACGGCGTTCGTGGCCCTGCGACTGCCCCGCTCGCGCAACTTCTCGCCGGCCCCCGGGCGCTTCGCCGAGCGCATGGCCGGCCTGCGCCAACCGCTGCGCGACCCGGTCGTGCTGCGCCTGGCGGTGACGGGCTTCGTGATCATGGGCTCGCTGGTCTCGTACTACAACTACCTCCAGTACCGCCTCGCAGACCCGCCCTTCACCCTTCCGGCGAGCGTCATCGCGCTGGTCTTCCTGCTCTACGTCTCGGGCACGGTGAGCGCCAACTGGATGGGCCGGCTCGCCGACCGTCGCGGTCGGCACGGCGTGCTCCTGCTCGGCCTGGCGATCATGGCTGTCGGCGCGCTCGTCTCGCTCACCACGAACCTGCTGCTCGTCCTGCTGGGGACCGCGATGATGGTGTTCGGGTTCTTCGGCACCCACTCGGTCGCCAGCGGCTGGGTGTCGTCGTGGGCGAACCGGCAGCGTGCACAGGCCTCCTCGCTCTATCTTTTCGGCTACCACGTCGGATCCAGCCTGGCCGGCTTCGTCGGCGGACTGTTCTTCGCGCAGTTCGGGTGGGCCGGTGAGGTGGGCACGGTGCTCGTCCTGCTCGCCGTCGGCGGGCTCGTCGCCGTGGGGCTGCCGACCGGACCACGACCCCAGGAGGTGGACGATGCGCCCTGACGAGATCGCGGTCGCACTGCGACGCGCCTTGCGCGAGAGGGCGATCCGGCCTGGTCAGGCGATCAACCAGGACGAGCTCGCCCGTCAGTACGGCGTCAGCCGGATCCCCCTGCGGGAGGCCTTGCGCACGCTGGTCGGCGAGGGCCTGATCATCATGCGTCCGGGGCTGGGCGCCGTCGTCACCGAGCTGCAGGTCTCCGAGGTCCAGGAGCTCTACGGCCTGCGGCTGCAGCTCGAGCCGCCACTCGCGGAGCCGGTCGTCGACCACGTCCGCCGGCGTGACACCGAGGACCTCGCCGCCCTGGTCGAGACCATGGGCGGCCTGGAGCAGGAGCAGTCCGAGGAGTGGTCGGGGCTGAACTACCGCTTCCACCGCCGCCTCTACGAGCTGTCCGAGCAGAAGCACGCGGTCCGTCTCGTGGTACAGGTGCTCAACCTGGTCGAGCCGTACGCCCGGGTCCACGCCCACGTCCTCGGCTCGCGCCCCCGGATGCAGAAGGAACGCGTAGCCATGGTGGAAGCCCTGCGTGCCGGTGACGTGGCGGCCCTCGAGGCGCTGCTGCGCGACAGCATCGACGGTGCTCGCGCCGAGCTGGTCGCCTCGATGGGTGAGGGGCCGATCACCCGCCTCCTGCCCGACTGACCGCGCCCGAAGGGCGAGATGGACCGCGAAGCCGGCCACGCGGCATACCGTCGCCTTGCGACCCAAACGCCGCAGGTCAGCGGCTTGGTGGAGAACGGCGGTCGGAGGGCACCCTCGGTTGGATCCAATATCCAGATCCCTTGTGTGTGGCGCAGATCACCTGTATACGTTGTATCAACCCCCGACGATGAGAGGCGATCCGCGTGAGATCCAAGTCGAAGTCCCTGTCCCTGGTCGCGGTGGTCGCAGCCACCACGCTGGTCGCCGCCGGGTGCGGCTCCAAGGGCGAGAAGACCGCCAGCTCCGGCGGTGGGTCCGGCACCCTGGCCATCGGCGCCTCGATGTCGCTGACCGGTGCGCTGGCCCGCGAGGGCGCCCTCACCAAGGAGGGCTACGAGCTGTGCCAGGACAAGGTCAACGCCAAGGGTGGCGCGGACATCGGTGGCAAGAAGGTCAAGCTGGACATCCAGTTCCAGGACGACACCTCCAAGCCCGACACGGCCGCCCAGCTCGTCGACCAGTTCAACGACAAGGGCGTCAAGCTGATCCTCTCCTCCTACGGATCGGCCAACACAGAGGCCCAGGCCTCGGTGATCGAGCGCAACGGCCAGGTCATGGCGGACTCGGCCGGCGCGGACAACAAGATCTTCGAGAAGGGCTACAAGCGCACCTTCGCCGTCCTGTCCCCGGCAACCGAGTACGCCGCCTCGATGGTCAAGGCGATCAAGGAGCTGGCACAGCCGCAGCCCAAGACGGTCGCGATCCTGTCGGCCGACGACGGCTTCTCCAAGACCGTCGCCGAGGGTGGTGCGGCCGCCGCGAAGGAGGCCGGGTACACCGTCCTGCCCACCCAGCTCTTCCCCAACGGCACCTCGGACGTGAGCTCGGCGCTGACCAAGATCAAGGGGGACAAGCCCGACGTCATCATCGGCTCGGTCCACCTCGTCGAGGGCGTGGCGATCATCAAGCAGGCCAAGGAGCTCGGGGTCGTGCCGTCCGGCGGCTTCGGCGAGTCCGTGGCACCCCCCACGCCCGACTTCGCCAAGACCCTGGGCAAGGACGCCGAGAACGTCCTCGGGTCGAGCCAGTGGACCGACTCCACCAAGGGCAGTGACAAGTACTTCGGCACCGCGAAGGACTACGCCAAGGACATCAACGCCAAGTACGGCCACGCCCCCGACTACCACGACGCCGAGGCGAGCGCCGCCTGCCTCGCGCTGGTGCTGGCGGCCGAGAAGGCCGGCTCCACCGACGCCGACAAGGTGCGTGACGCCCTCGCCGGCCTCGACACCGAGTCGTTCTTCGGCCACCTGAAGTTCAACGACAAGGGGCAGAACGTCTACAAGCCGATGTCCGTCATCCAGGTCCAGGGCGGCAAGGCGGTCACCGTGTGGCCCACCGACTCCGCGGAGGCCAAGATGATCTGGCCCGGCACGAAGCAGTGAGCCAGTTCCTCCAGGCCACGATCTACGGCCTCCTCCAGGGAGGGCTCCTCGCGCTGATCGCCGTGGGGTTCTCCCTGGTGTGGGGCGTGATGAACGTCGTCAACCTGGCGCACGGCTCGTTCGTGATCCTCGGCGCCTACGTCGGCTGGAAGCTCAACAGCGCCATGGGGCTCGACCCGTTCCTCGGGATGCTCGTCGCCGCGGCGGTCCTGTTCGCGGTGGGCTACGTCCTGCAGCGCTGGCTCATCAACCTGGTCATCAACGGACCGATCTTCATCACCCTGCTGCTCACGTTCGGGCTCGACCTGCTGATCGTGCAGGGCATGAACATCGTGTTCAGTGCCGACTACCGCAGCATCAAGACCTCGTATGCCGGTGACAGCCTTGCGCTGGGATCCGTCCGGGTGCCGGTGGGCCGCCTCCTCGCGTTCGTGGTCGCGGTCATCGTCACCTTCGCGCTGGTCGCCCTGGTGAACCGCACCCGGACCGGGCTGTCGATCATGGCGACCGGCATGGACCGGGGGGCCGCGAGGCTGATGGGCATCCGGGCTCGACACGCCTACGCCCTCACCTTCGGGATCGCGGCGGCACTCGCCGGGATGGCCGGGACCATGGTCGGCACGGTGGGCACCTTCAACCCCGCCGCCGCGGGCGGGTACACCCTGCTGTCGTTCGTCATCGCCGTGCTCGGCGGTCTCGGGAACATGTACGGCGCCCTCGTCGGCGGCCTCCTCATCGGGCTGGTCGAGGCGTGGGGTGGCCAGTACCTGCCGGGCACCTGGGTCAACGCGCTGGCGTTCGCGGTGCTGGTGCTCGTGCTGATCTTCCGCCCGTCCGGCCTGGTCGGCCGGGCCTACTACGCCGCGCGCCAGGAGGTGTGATGAGCACGGAGGCCAGCACCCACGACGCCGAGGCAGCGGAGCTCGACGCCACCACCCGTCCCGGCAACGAGCCGGTCTGGCACCGCTGGCTGCCGTTCGGCCTGCTGCTGCTCGGCGTGCTCATCATGCTGGGGCTGCAGAGCCAGCTCTACTCCGGCCAGGAGCGGACCGTCTCGGCGATCTTCATGTTCGTCGCGCTCGCCCAGGGCTGGAACATCATCGGCGGCTTCACCGGCTACGCATCGTTCGGCCAGGTGGTCTTCTTCGGCATCGGCGGCTACTTCACCGCCGTCGCGATGAGCCACTGGGGCTTCAACTTCTGGGTGTCCCTGGTCGTCAGTGGGTTGGTGGCCGCGGTGTTCGGCGCACTGATCGGCCTGCCGCTGCTGCGCCTCAAGGGCCACTACTTCGCGATCGCCACCCTCGGTGTCGCCGAGGGCATGCGCGAGGTCGTCACCAACGTCCCGACGCTCACCGGCGGCGGTGCCGGCATCTCGGTCCCGACCGTGGGCAAGGACGCCACCACCCACTACCTCGGCAACGACGGCTTCTACCTGCTCTACCTCGCCGTCGCCGTGCTCTCACTGCTGGTGGCGATCCTGGTGTCGCGCAACAAGTTCGGCTTCGCACTGCGCGCGATCCACCAGGACGAGGACGCCGCCGCGGCGATGGGTGTCAACACCACCCGGGCCAAGGTGAGTGCCTTCGCCCTGTCCGGCCTGCTCACCGGGCTGGTCGGCTCCACCTACGCGTTCCAGCAGGTGACGATCTTCCCCGAGCGGCTCTTCGACGTCGACATCACCGTGCTCATGGTCGTCATGGTCGTCATCGGGGGCAGCGGCACGGTCCTCGGCCCACTGCTCGGCGCGGTCGCCCTGCAGTTCCTGTCCGAGTACCTGCGCCGCAACTTCACCGAGGTCCACACCTTCATCCTCGGCGCGATCATCATCGCGGCCGTCGTGCTGCTGCCCCAGGGAGCGGTCAACTACGTCCGCGAGGCGCGCCAGTCCGGGGAGTGGTCGCTGCTCGCCAACGTCCGGAGGTACCGACTTTGACCACGACACCCGTGCTCGAGACCCGCGGACTGGGCCGGCGGTTCGGTGGCCTGAGGGCCGTCGACGACGTCTCGTTCAGCGTGCCCGAGGGCCAGGTCCTCGGCGTGATCGGCCCCAACGGTGCGGGCAAGAGCACCTTCATCAACCTCGTGACCGGCCACATCCGGCCCACGTCGGGCCAGGTGCTCATCGAGGGCCGGGACATGACGGGCGCGAAGCCCTGGAGCATCGCCCACGCCGGGGTGTCCCGCACCTTCCAGATCGTCAAGCCGTTCCGCGGCATGAGCGTGCGCGAGAACGTCGCGGTCGGGATCCTGTACGGCCGCAAGGGGACCAGCCGCATGAGCCAGGCCCTCGAGCAGGCCGACGAGGTACTCGCCGAGGTCGGCATGAGCAGGCTCGGCGACCGCGCACCGGGTGGCCTGTCGGTGGCCGACGCGCGCCGGCTCGAGTTCGCCAAGGCGCTGGCACTGCGGCCCCGGCTGCTGCTGCTCGACGAAGTGATGGCCGGCCTTCGCCACAGCGAGATCGAGCCGAGCCTGGAGCTCATCAAGTCGCTCAAGGAGCGGGGCCTGACCATCATCGTCGTGGAGCACGTCATGAAGGCCATCCTCGCGATCAGCGACCAGGTCCTCGTCCTCCACCAGGGCAAGGTCCTGACGGCGGGTGAGCCGCGCAGCGTGCTGTCCGACCCCCGCGTCATCGAGGCCTACCTCGGCCAGCGCTACGTCCAGCGCCGCGAAGGGGGCCGGTCATGAGCGCGCCGCTGCTCGAGGTCGAGGGCATCGGCGCCGGGTACGGCCGCGTGCAGGTCCTGTGGGACGTCGACCTCGAGGTGGGCGAGCGCGAGATCGTCGCACTCGTCGGACCCAACGGCGCCGGCAAGACCACGCTGCTGCGGGCCCTGTCCGGCATGGCCGAGATCCGTGGCGGCACGGCCAGCTTCCGTGGCCGCTCGCTGGTCGGGCAGCCGATCGAGCGCATCGTGGACCTCGGCATCTCCCACGTCCCCGAGGGTCGGCGGCTCTTCGCGGGCCTGACCGTCCGCGACAACCTTCGACTAGGCGGCTGGCGCACCAACAACCGTGACATCGACCGCGTGGTCGAGCTCTTCCCGCGGCTGGGCGAACGGCTCAACCAGGTGTGCGGCAGCATGTCCGGCGGCGAGCAGCAGATGTGCGCCATCGCGCGCGGCCTGATGAGCCAGCCGGAGCTGATGATGATCGACGAGCTCTCCCTCGGGCTCGCCCCCGTGGTCGTCGACGAGATCCTGGCCCGGCTCCCCGACATCGCTGCGGCGGGCACGTCGGTGCTCCTGGTCGAGCAGGACGTGGACGCCGCGCTCAGCGTCGCCGAGCGCGCCTACGTCCTCGAGACCGGTCACGTCGTGCTCTCCGGCAAGGCGGGCGAGCTGCTCGCCGACCAGCGGGTCCAGGAGAGCTACCTGGGCATCAGCTGACCTGGCGGTCACCATGGACGACGGTATGCCGCGTGCGCGCCCCCATCCGCGCGGCATACCGTCTGCACCATGGGCCTGACGCGGGTGGTGGTGCTGGACGACTACCAGGACGCCGCGCGCGACCACGCGGACTGGGCCTCCCTGCCCAGCTGCGAGGTGGAGTTCGTCCACGAGCCGCTGTCGTCGGGCCCGACGGTGGTGGCCCACCTCGCCAGTGCCGACGTCGTGGTCGCGATGCGGGAGCGCACGGCCTTTCCCCGTGACGTGCTCGAGCAGCTGCCGCGGCTGCGGCTGCTCGTCACGACCGGCGCCAAGAACGCCGCGATCGACCTCGCCGCGGCGGCCGAGCTGGGGATCACGGTCAGCGGTACCGAGTCGCTGGCACACCCGCCCGCCGAGCTGACGTTCGCGCTGCTGCTGGCCCTCGCCCGCGGCGTGGCCACCGAGGACCGGGCGCTGCGTGAGGGCCGGTGGCAGACCACGCTCGGGTTCGCGCTGGCCGGACAGCGGCTCGGGGTGGTCGGGCTCGGGCGGATCGGTGGACGGGTGGCCGAGCTGGGCGGCGGGTTCGGGATGGACGTGGTGGCGTGGTCGCCGAACCTCACGGCCGGCGCGCCGCGGAGGTCGGCGCGACCGCGGTGACCAAACATGAGCTGCTGCAGACCGCACGGTTCGTGAGTGTTCACCTCAAGCTGGGTGAGCGGAGCCGCGGCACCATCGGCGCGCCGGAACTCGCGCTGATGCGGCCGGACGCCTACCTCGTCAACACCGCCCGCGCCGGGCTGGTCGACACCGAAGCGCTCGTGGCGGCGCTCGTGACGGGGGCGGTCGCCGGGGCGGGGCTCGACGTCTTCGACGACGAGCCGTTGCCGCGCGACCACCCGCTGCTCTCGGCTCCGAACACGGTGCTGCTGCCCCACCTCGGCTACGTCGTGGAGCAGGGCTACGACGTCTACTACGGCCAGGCGGTGGAGGACATCGCCGCGTTCCTCGCCGGGGCGCCCGTTCGGCTGCTCACGCCGGGCGGCTGAGGGCGGACGGCGCCGTCCCCTGAGCCGGTGACGGGACTCGAACCCGTAACCACTCGCTTACAAGGCGAGTGCGCTGCCAATTGCGCCACACCGGCACCCACACGCAGTCGTATGCCGCGTGGGCGCCGCCGATGCTACCTGCGCCGGAGCCGACATCACCCATAGGGACTAGCACAAAAGCCCTTTGTCCCAAGCCGTCGAACCATCCACAGTCGTCCTGCGAAGACATCGCATCCCGATACATCAGGAGGCCACCATGTCCCGACGCTCCACCCTCGTCCTCGCGGTGCTGGCACCCCTCGCCACTGGCGTGCTCGTCGCCTCGCCAGCACACGCAGACCCCGTCGGCGCCCAGGGCGCCCTCCCGCTCACCGTCACCTGTGACAACGGTGCGGTGTACGACGTGATCTCCAACGGCAACGGGAACTGGACGCCCGCGCACGACCTCGACAGCACCTCCACCCTGGTGCCGGTCTCCTTCGGCGAGACCACCTTCACGGTGACCGATGCCAGCGGCACGGTGCTGGACTCGGAGACCACGCCCGCGGGCACCAAGGGCCAGTCCGGCAAGCAGGTGCGCGGGACGGCCATCAGCTGCTCCTACACCGGAGGCGGGATGGACCCGGAGTCCGGCATGGTCTTCACCCTCTCCGGAACCGTGGAGGGCTTCATCACGCCGGCACGCTGAACAGCAGGCCACGGCGGCAGCCACTAGGCACACGGCCAACACTGCGGCCCGGCCCCACGAACGGGAGCCGGGCCGCAAGGGCGCGCAGGATCAGTGCGCGTTGAGGTACTGCTGCAGCGCGCGCACGGTCGCGCGGTCCAGGTTGTGGGCGCCGTTCTGGCGGGCGCCGACGTGGCGCTGGAGCGCGCGGGTCGTCTTCGGGCCGATGATGCCGTCGGGGGCGGAGCCGACCTTCCGCTGCAGGGCCTTGACGTCCGAGCGGGACAGGGAGCCGTTGACCGAGCCGCCAACCCAGCGCTCGATGGCGGTGTTGGTCTTCGGTCCGCGGATGCCGTCGACCACGAGCCGGCCGTGCGAGGCCGCAGGCGCGGAGTGGTGCACCGCGGTGCGGGTCGCGGACCGGGAGGCGGCTGCGGTCGACGCACCGCCGGAGGCCCCGCCGTTGGACCGGGTCAGGCCGGCCCGGGCGCCGCAGGTCGGCCAGGCGCCGGGGCCCTGGGCGGCCAGGACGCGCTGGGCGACGGAGATCTGCTCGCTCCTGGTGGCCAGGTCGGCCCGGGAGGCGTAGCGGCCGCCGCCGAAGCCGTTCCACGTGCTGCGGGTGAACTGCAGCCCGCCGTAGAAGCCGTTGCCAGTGTTGATGTGCCAGTTGCCGCCGCTCTCGCAGCCGGCGACGCGGTCCCACACGGACGAGGCCTGGGCGCTGCTGGCGGTGGCCATCCCGCCCGCCACCGTGGCGACGCCCGCGACGGCGACACCGGTGACCCGGCGCTTGAGGGGGTTGGGCTTCCGAGCAGAGTGCTTCGGGGCATAGAACATTGCGGGGGGATTTCCTCTCCTGACGTGCGCCTGAGAGGTGAGCTGTCGGGTTCGGGCTGTCAGGCGCCCGGCCGGCGAACCGGCTTCACCCCAAGACCTGCGGCCGTATGGCCGGGTCACGGTGGTTCCCCCACCCTCGTCATGCCCGGAAGGGTTCCGGCGAGTTGCCCGCCTGACGAGGTTCGGCGCTGCGGGCACGCATTGGGTATGCCGTGTTCACTTGTGAGTGCGTGGCACACCAACCGTGCTGGGCACCGCAGACCACGCTAAGGTCCGCGCCGGCGAGCCACAAGTCGGCGAGGTCGCCAGGTCGTCCGAACGGACCGATCGACGGTCGTGGGCTGTTGCCCTGCCCGAGCCCCGTGCTAC
>JAICSZ010000505.1 GCA_025936615.1 Pedococcus sp.
AGCCCGGTGTGGTTGCGCAGCTCGGGGATCCAGAACGGGTTGGGCAGGAACCGCATGTCGAAGACGAAGTCAGCGTCGAGCGGGACGCCGTACTTGAACCCGAAGGACATCACCGCCACCCGCACCTTCGGGCCGCGCTCGTGCGAGAAGACGGGGTGCACCTTCTTGGCCAGCTGGTGGACGTTGAGGCCCGAGGTGTCGATCACCACGTCCGCCTGCGAGCGCAGGTCGGCCAGCAGCCGGCGCTCCCGAGCGATGCCGTCGAGCAGCCGCCCGTCGCCCTGCAGCGGGTGGGGACGGCGGACCGACTCGAACCGGCGCACCAGCGCCTCGTCGGTGGCGTCGAGGAACACCAGGCTCGGGTGCCAGCCGCGCTGGCGCAGCTCGTCGAGGGCGGTCTGGAGGTGCGCGAAGAAGCCGCGGGCCCGCACGTCGACCACGGCCGCGAGCCGGGGCAGCTCGACCCGCCGCGACGACTCGTCCACCAGGTCCACGAGCGGGACCAGCAGGTGCGGCGGCAGGTTGTCCACGACGTACCAGCCGGAGTCCTCGAGGACGTTGCCGGTGGTGGTGCGGCCCGCCCCACTCATGCCCGTGACGATCACCAGCTCGGTGCGGTCGCCCCGCGGCGACGCACCCGGCAGCCCGCTGCGCTCCGTCGTGCCGGTCACTGGGCCGCTCCGTCCTCGTCCACGATCTCGCCGGTCATCAGGTTGACGGCCGGGCCGGCCGGTCCCGCCTGCACCAACTCTGCCGCAATCGTGGCGGCCAGCGCAGGACCGATGCCGGAAACGGCCTCGAGGTCGGTGACGCTCGCGGCCCGGATCTTCTTCACCGAGCCGAAGTGGCGCAGCAGGGCCTTGCGCCGGGTCGCGCCGAGCCCGGGGATGCCGTCGAGGGCGCTGGCGGTCATCGCCTTGGAGCGGCGCTGGCGGTGGAAGGTGATGGCGAACCGGTGGGCCTCGTCCCGCACCCGCTGGAGGAGGTAGAGGCCCTCGCTGGTCCGCGGCAGGATCACCGGGTGCTCCTGACCGGGTACCCAGACCTCCTCGAGCCGCTTGGCCAGGCCGACCACTGCGACGTCGTCGATACCGAGGCGGGTCAGCGCGCCCTGGGCGGCGTTCACCTGGGGCAGCCCTCCGTCGACCACCACGAGGTTGGGGGGGTAGGCGAACTTCCTCGGCCTGCCGGTGTCGGGGTCGACGCGCTCCGGGCCGGGGTCGGAGTCGGGGCCGAGCTCGACGTCGGAGGCCTGGTCGCGCTCCTCGAGGTAGCGCCAGAACCGCCGGGTCAGCACCTCGTCCATCGCAGCGGTGTCGTCGACCATCTCGCCGTCGGCAGCACCCCTGACGATGAACCGGCGGTACTCGGACTTGCGCGCGAGGCCGTCCTCGAAGACCACCATCGAGCCCACCACCTGGGTCCCCTGGATGTGGCTGATGTCGTAGCACTCGACCCGCAGTGGGGCGTCGGGCAGGTCGAGCCCCTCCTGCAGCTCCTGCAGCGCCTGGCTGCGGGCGGTCAGGTCGCCGGCCCTCGCGAGCTTGTGCCGGGCGAGCGACTGGGAGGCGTTGCGCCGCACCGTCTCCATCAGGGTGCGCTTGTCACCCCGAACGGGCACCCGCAGGTCCACCCGGGACCCGCGCAGCGACCCCAACCACTGCGCCACGGAGTCGGCCTCGTCGGGCTGCACGGGCACGAGCACCTCGCGGGGCA
>JAICSZ010000512.1 GCA_025936615.1 Pedococcus sp.
CGACGAGGCACTCGTTCAGGCGGTCGTCGACGTCGCCGGGCGGCCCTTCCTCGTGCACACCGGCGAGCCCGAGGGGCAGGAGTACGTCGTCATCGGTGGCACCTACACCGGCTCGCTGACCCGCCACGTGTGGGAGTCCTTCGCCGGACGCGCGGGTATCGCACTGCACGTCCGCGTGCTGTCCGGCCGCGACCCCCACCACGTCGTCGAGGCCCAGTTCAAGGCGGTGGCCCGGGCGCTGCGTGCCGCGGTCGCCCTCGACCCGCGCGTCACCGGCGTCCCGAGCGCGAAGGGCAGCCTCGACAGGTGAGCGTCCCGTGGCAGCCGGCGGCGGACGCGCGCGGGCTGCTCCTCGTGGGCGGCGGACCCGCTGCGGTGGCAGCCTGGGTGCGCCGGGGCCTGGTGGCCTGCCACGTCGTGCCGCTCGGCCGGTGGACCGCGGTCGTCCCCGCGGAGGCGGCCTCGCGCGCCCTGCCGCCCTACGACGACGCGTTGACCGTGCTGGCAGCCCGCCCGGTGCCCCACCGACTGCGGCCCGGCCTGGGCGCGTTCACCTCTGGCGGGCGCGCCGTGCTCACCGTGCAGCCGCGCGGTTGGCGCGGCGGTCAGCGCTGGCTGGTATGGGAGCCCGGCCACGGCGTCGTCGTCGCGCCCGGGCTGGTGCAGGCGCGCCCCGACGACCTGGTCCGGGCTGCGGGCAGGGGCCGCGGCATCGGCGCCATCCTTGCCGACCCGGGTGGTGACGCCCACGACCACGTGCGACGGGTCATGGGCGCCCTCGGGTTGCCGGGCGTGGAGATGCTTCGCGACGCAGGGGCCGGACCGGTGGTCGTCCCGAGCACCAAGACGGTGTCGCGGTTCGACGCCCGCGCGACCGAGGACGCACGGCACCGCGCCGAGCTGGAGGAGGGCTGAGATGGCATCGGTGGTGGTGTTCGACTACGGCAGCGGCAACGTCCGCTCCGCCGTCCGGGCGCTCGAGCACGTCGGCGCCGACGTCGAGCTGACAGCCGACCGCAGCGCAGCACTGGCCGCGGACGGGCTGTTCGTGCCCGGCGTCGGCAACTTCCACGCCTGCATGCTGGGGCTGCGCGACGCGGACGGGCCACGCGTCGTCGAGACCCGGCTGGCCGGGGGACGACCGGTGCTCGGCGTGTGTGTGGGCATGCAGGTTCTCTTCGACGGCTCGCAGGAGCCGTCCGCCCGCCCGCAGGACGGGATGGGGGAGTGGCCAGGCACCGTGTCCCGCCTGCGCGCACCCGTGGTGCCGCACATGGGCTGGACCCCGGTCGAGGCCACGTCGGACAGCGTGCTGTTCCGCGGGCTCGGCGGTGAGCGGTTCTACTTCGTCCACTCCTATGCCGTCCAAGCCTGGACCATGACGCCCCCCACCGGCCCGTTCGCGCGCCTGGCACCGCGGGTCGCCTGGGCCGACCACGGCGGGCGCTTCGTCGCGGCCGTCGAGAACGGCCCCCTTTCCGCGACCCAGTTCCACCCCGAGAAGTCCGGCGACGCCGGCCTGTCCCTGCTCGAGAGCTGGGTGAGGTCCCTGTGACGGCAAGGAAGCGGACGACCACGAAGCGCACGACC
>JAICSZ010000048.1 GCA_025936615.1 Pedococcus sp.
AGTTCAAGGAGTTCCTCGACCACGTGTCGGCCGAGGACTTCCAGCGCCCGGAGGAGCCCGGCCAGACGGAGGAACCATAACCCTCGACTGGACGTCGAGAGTGGCCTCCGATGGCGCGACACGCCGGAGCCGAAGCCTCCACAGGTCGTTGACGTGCTGCGTTGTCCAGCCGTACCGTCGGGGGAGTCCCGTAATACGAGCAATGTAGTTACACAGGAGGTGAGCGCCGTGAACCCCACTGGGAAGCCCCAGCCCGGCCAGACGACGGTGCCGGTCGCAGCGCAGGGCCTGTTGTTCACGGACGACCTGCCGGAGCTGAGCGAGGACATCGGCTACCGCGGCCCGACCGCATGCCGCGCTGCGGGCATCACCTACCGCCAGCTCGACTACTGGGCCCGCACCGGCCTGGTCGAGCCCTCCGTCCGCGGCGCCACCGGCTCGGGCACGCAGCGCCTCTACGGCTTCCGCGACATCCTGGTCCTCAAGGTCGTCAAGCGGCTGCTCGACACCGGTGTCTCGCTGCAGCAGATCCGGGTCGCCATCGCGCACCTGCGCGAGCGCGGCGTGGAGGACCTGGCCCAGATCACCCTGATGAGCGACGGTGCGTCCGTCTACGAGTGCACATCTGCCGACGAGGTCATCGACCTGGTCCAGGGCGGTCAGGGAGTGTTCGGCATCGCCGTCGGCAGGGTCTGGCGCGAGGTCGAGGGAGAGCTCGCCGAGCTGCCCAGCGAGCGAGCCGAGGACGAGACCCCGGCCGCCCACCCGGACGACGAGCTCAGCGCGCGCCGGCAGGCCCGCCTCGCCTGAACCACCGAGGCCACCACCGTCCGGGGCCCGCCGCGTCCACCCGACCGGCGGGCCTCGTCATGTACATTGGTCCCTGCTGATCACCCTGCGTGGGAGAGTCCCCGGACGAGCACGCCCGGGGCGCCGAAGGGGCAAACTCCCCGGAACCTCTCAGGCGCCAGGACCATGCGGGGCAGGCACCTCTGGAGCAGCTCACGCCGTGACAGATGGGGAGGCGAAGCGCCGCACACCACGTCGAGGAGCCTCATGTCCGCCGCCCAGCCCTACACCGCCCTGCCGGAGTTCGCCGGCCGCCACATCGGCCCGTCCACCGAGGACGTCGCAACCATGCTGGAGGCGGTGGGGCACGACAGCCTCGACGCGCTGACCGACCACGCCATCCCGCGCACGATCCGCACCGAGGGTCCACTGCGCGTGGAGCCGGCTGCGTCCGAAGGGGCGGTGGTCGAGGAGCTACGCGCGCTGGCCCGCCGCAACCAGGTGATGACCTCGATGATCGGACTCGGCTACTACGGCACCATCGTGCCATCGGTGATCCAGCGCAACGTGCTGGAGAGCCCCGCCTGGTACACCGCGTACACGCCCTACCAGCCGGAGATCTCCCAGGGCCGGCTCGAGGCGCTCCTCAACTTCCAGACCGTGGTCGGCGACCTGACCGGGCTCGAGACCGCTGGCGCCTCCCTGCTCGACGAGGCGACCGCCGCAGCGGAGGCCATGACGTTGATGCGTCGGGTGAGCAAGGCTCCTGCCGACGCCGTCCTGCTGGTCGACCAGCAGGTGTTCCCGCAGACCCTCGCCGTCATGCACACGCGCGCCACCCCGCTCGGCCTCACCGTGGTGGCGGCCGACCTCTCGGACGTCACGGACGCCGCGTCGCTGAGGGCGGCTGCCGGCGACCACGAGGTCTTCGGCGTCCTGGTGCAGTACCCGGGTGGAGACGGCGAGCTGCGCGACTGGGCCGCGCTGGCGGCTGCCGCCCACGAGGCGGGTGCACTGGTGGCCGCCGCCGCTGACCTGCTCGCCCTGACGTTGGCCACCTCGCCGGGGGAGTGGGGGGCCGACGTCGCCGTCGGCACCACCCAGCGGTTCGGGGTGCCGATGGGCTTCGGTGGCCCGCACGCCGGCTACATGTCGGTCCGAGGTGGCCTCGAGCGCTCCCTGCCCGGCCGGCTCGTGGGGGTGAGCGTCGACGCCGAGGGAGCGCCGGCATACCGCCTGGCGCTGCAGACCCGCGAGCAGCACATCCGTCGCGAGAAGGCCACCTCCAACATCTGCACCGCCCAGGTGCTGCTTGCCGTGATGGCGTCGATGTACGCCGTGTACCACGGACCCGCGGGACTGGCCGCCATCGCGCGACGGGTGCACTCCCACGCCGTTGCCCTCGCACAGGGCCTGGCCGAGGGTGGCGTCGAGGTCACCACGAGGCACTACTTCGACACCGTGACCGTGTCGGTGCCCGGGCGCGCCGACGAGGTGCTCGCGGCGGCGGCAGACCGAGGGGTCAACCTGTGGCGGGTCGACGCTGACACGGTGTCCGCGAGCGTCGACGAGACGACCGACCTGCGCGACCTCGAGGCGGTCTGGGCGGCCTTCGGGGTCACCGGTGCCACCGAGGTGCCGGCGGCCGGGGTGGACTGGCCGCAGCGCTTGGTGCGCAGCAGCGACTACCTCACGCACCCGGTGTTCCACGCCCACCACAGCGAGACCGCGATGCTGCGCTACCTGCGCCGGCTGGCAGACCGCGACTTCGCCCTCGACCGCGGCATGATCCCGCTGGGCTCGTGCACGATGAAGCTCAACGCCACCACCGAGATGGTGGCGATCACCTGGCCGGAGTTCTCCGACCTGCACCCCTTCGCACCGGCGCACCAGACCGAGGGCATCCGCGGCCTGATCGACGAGCTCTCGTCCTGGCTGTGCGAGATCACCGGGTACGACGCGGTCTCGCTGCAGCCGAACGCCGGCTCCCAGGGTGAGCTCGCCGGGCTGCTGGCGATCCACGCCTACCACGCCGCGAACGGGCAGTCCCAGCGCAACATCTGCCTCATCCCGGCGAGTGCGCACGGCACCAACGCAGCCAGTGCCGTGATGGCCGGCATGAAGGTCGTCGTGGTCAGGACCGCAGCCGGTGGGGACATCGACATGGACGACCTGCGCGCCAAGGTCGACCAGCACCGCGACAACCTTGCGGCGATCATGGTGACCTACCCCTCGACGCACGGCGTCTTCGAGGACACCATCACGGAGCTGTGCGGCCTGGTCCACGACGCGGGTGGGCAGGTGTACGTCGACGGTGCGAACCTCAATGCGCTGGTCGGGCTGGCCCGACCGGGCAAGTTCGGCTCGGACGTCTCCCACCTGAACCTGCACAAGACCTTCTGCATCCCGCATGGTGGCGGCGGCCCGGGTGTCGGACCGGTGGCGGCGCGCGCCCACCTCGCCCCGCACCTGCCCAACCATCCGCTCGCCCCGGAGGCCGGGCCCGCGACGGGCGTCGGCCCGGTCTCGGCAGCGCCCTACGGCTCGGCCAGCATCCTGCCCATCTCCTGGGCATACGTCAGGCTCATGGGTGGCGCCGGGCTGACCCGCGCCACCCAGGTGGCGGTGCTCAACGCCAACTACATCGCGGCTCGGCTGCGCGAGCACTACCCGGTGCTCTACTCCGGCCACGACGGCGTCGTCGCCCACGAGTGCATCCTCGACCTGCGTGAGATCACCAAGCGCAGCGGGGTGAGCGTCGACGACGTGGCCAAGCGGCTGATCGACTACGGCTTCCACGCCCCCACCATGTCCTTCCCCGTTGCCGGCACACTCATGGTCGAGCCGACCGAGAGCGAGGACCGCCACGAGATCGACCGGTTCTGCGACGCGATGATCGCGATCCGCCACGAGATCACGGCGGTCGAGGCGGGGGAGGTGCCACTCGCCGACAGCATGTTGCGCAACGCCCCGCACACCGCGAAGGCGCTGGCGGGCAAGTGGGAGTACCCGTACGAACGGTCCGAGGCGGTGTTCCCCGTCGGGGTGCAGCCGGCCGACAAGTACTGGCCCCCGGTGAGCCGGATCGACGGCGCGTACGGGGACCGGCACCTGGTGTGCAGCTGCCCACCGCCGGAGGCCTTCGAGGGCCAGGACGGCGGGGTGCTGCCGGCCTGAGCTCAGGCGGCTGAGCTCGGCTCGTCGACGAGCGTCACCTGCACCGAGGAGCCGCGCTCGGTCTTGCGGACCACCACCTGGCTGGGGATGCGGGTGCGCAGCTCGGCGACGTGGCTGACCACGCCGACCGCGCGACCGCCCTCACGCAGGTCGTCGAGCACACCCATGACCTGTTCGAGGGTGTCGTCGTCGAGGGTGCCGAAGCCCTCGTCGACGAACAGTGTCTGGAGGTCGAACCCGCCGGACTCCTCACGGACCGCGTCGGCCAGCCCGAGCGCGAGCGCGAGTGAGGCCATGAACGACTCGCCTCCGGACAGGGTGGCGGTGTCGCGCGCCTGGCCGGTCCACAGGTCGAGCACCTCGAGGCCCAGGCCGCTGCGCGCGCCGCGCGCTGCCGGCGCATCGGTGTGGCGCAGCTGGTAGCGGCCGTCGCCCATCGTGGCCAGCCGCTCGTTGGCCAGCGCGGCGACCCGTTCGAGCCGGGACGCGAGGACGAACGCCGAGAGCCGCATGCGCAGCTCGTTGGACCCGACCCCGCCGAGCGTGTCGGCGAGGTCACGGACGAGCGCGGCCTGGGCGGAAGCGCCGGCGATCCTGCCGCAGCGCTGGACCACCGCCGCGTGTACGCGGTCGAGACCCGCGAGGCCGCGTCGAAGCAGGGCCTCCTGCGACGACGCTGCGAGCAGGAACGCACGGGCCGCGTTGCGCGCGGTCGCAAGGGCCTCGAGGTCGGGCTCCTCGGCGTCGAGGGCGGCCGCGACGTCGCGCTCCTCGAGTGTCGCCTGCGCCGTCTGCCGGGCCTGCTCGTATGCCGCGGTGACGCGTCGCAGCTCGGTCACCTCGGTGGGAGGCAGCAGCGCGGAGCGTGCGGTTGCCTCGTCGTCGAACCCCACCTCTGCGAGGGCCACCGCGAGGACGTGTGCTGTCTGGGCGAGGTCTGCCTCGCAGCGGTGTTGGTGCTGGTCGGCGGCCAGGTGGGCGCGCACGGCCTCGGTGGACCGCTCGTGCCGCCGACGGACCGCGACCAAACCTGGGGCGGAGTCGTCGTTGTCGTCGTCGGCGGCGTTGCAGGGGCAGCTCGCCCCGTGGTCGGCCAGCGCCTCGTCGAGGCCGACCTGCTCGGCAGAAAGGTCCTCGACCAAGGTCTGCAGTGCAGAGGTGGTCGCGGCGAGCTCGGCCTGCGCCTCCTCGATGCCGGTGGACAATCCCTGCAGCGCTTGCGCAGTCACGTCCACCGCGGTTCGCAGCCCGGGGACCCGGGCGGCTGCCTGCGCCAGGGCCGCCAGTCGCTCGCGAGCCTGACCGAGCGCGGTGTCGAGGGCATCGAGGTCCCGCTCGTCACCGGCGAGCCGTTCGTCGCGCTGGACACACGCGGCCACCACCCCTGCGAGCTCCTCGGAGAACGCACCCACGGACCGTTCGGCGGTGCGCCATCCTGACTCGGCGGCCTCGACGTCCTCGGCGGGCACCGCGGCGGAGACCGGAGCCGGCGCCGGGTGGTCGGTGCCACCGCAGACGGCGCAGGGCTCACCCGCCTCCAGGCGACCGGCCAGCTCACCAGCCATGCCGTCGAGGCGTGCCTGGCGCAGGTCGAGGTAGTGGTCGCGCAGCCCCTGGGCGTGCTCACGTGCTGCCGCCACGTCGGTGCGCAGCCGGTGCTCGCGAGCACGCTCGCGGTCCTGCTCCAGGCGCAGGGCGCGCAGCTCGACGAGCCGTGCCACCCCGCGCTCCGCCGGTTCGCAGTGAGCTGCCTGCTCGACGGCCCCCTGCAGGGCGGCCACAGCAGCGTCATGCGCTGCAGTGGCCTGCTCGAGCGCCCGCCTCGACTTCTGGACCTCCGCCTTGGCGGTACGCGCCCGCCCCTGCACCTCGTCACGTCTGCGGGTGCGCTCGGTGACGGCAGCGGTGCGTAATGCGGCCTCGTCCAACCGCCTCCCACCCGACGCGAGGAGGTTGAGCACACCCGTGAGTGCCTGTGTCGAGGCGTCCTCGACGGCCAGGGCGGAGACGCCGACGGCCGTGGTACCCAGCGCCTCTCGGGCAGAGTCGACTGCAGTCCGGGCCCGGTCGAGCGCCCCGAGGTCGCCGCGCACCGTCGCTACGCGCGTCGCCTGCTCCAGCAGGACGACGGCTGCCTCGTGGTCGGCGCGCTGTTCGTCCAGGGCCGCGAGCCTCCTCCAGGCCTGTGCTCCCCGCGTGCGCGCGACCGTCGCCTCGCTCGCCACCCGGTGCGCCTCGCTGGCCGCCGAGTCGGCCAGCGCCGCGGCGTCGCGCTCAGCGAGCGCGACCGCGACCGCCGAGCCGAGTGACTGCTGCGCTGCCTCCAGCGCCCTCGGCAGGTCATCGACGGGGATGGCAGACCAGTCCAGCGGCTCACCGGCCACGCCCGGAGGGAGGCCCGCGAGGACCTCGGTCAGGACTCCGAGGTCAGCCGCCAGGCCGGCGGTCTGCAGGTCGAGCTCGACGCTGGACTCACGGCGTCGCGCGGCGAACCACTCCTCGAGCTCGGCATAGGCGGAGACGTCGAAGAGGCGCTCGAGCAGACCTCGCCGCTCCTCGGGTGTGGCGCGAAGGAACGCGGCGAAGTCGCCCTGGGGCAGCAGCACGACCTTGCTGAACTGTTCCATCCCCATGCCGAGGACGTCGCGGACCACCTCGCCGATCTCGTCCTGTCGCGTCGAGAGCACCTGCCAGAGACCGTCCTGGAGCTCGGACAGCGACCCCTTCGCGGGGACGGTGACGCGGCCGGTTCCTCGGGACTTGGGCCGGGTGAACTCGGGCGAGCGCTCGAGCCTGAGCCGCCGCCCCCCAGCGGTCAGCTCGAGCAGCACGGACGGCACCACACCCGGCTCGGCGTGGTCGCTGTGCAGGCCCTTCTTCGTGCGGGCACCGGGGACATCGGCGTAGAGCGCGAAGCACACCGCGTCGAGCAGGCTGGTCTTCCCGGCACCGGTAGCGCCGCGGATCAGGAACAGTCCGCCCTCGGCAACAGCGTCGAGGTCGATGCCCACAGTGCCCGCGAACGGCCCGAAGGCGCTCACCTCGAGCCGGTGCAGCCTCACGCCGCGCCCTCCGCGCGCTGCTCGGGTGCCGCGACCCGGCCCTCGTCCGTGTGCTCGCCGCGCGTCGTCCGCACCGCCTCGATCGCCGTGGCCAGCGTCTCGCGCTCGGCATCGGTGACGACCTGTCCGGAGCGCACGTGCTGCAGGAAGCCACAGCACACCTCGAGCGGGCTCTGACCGCTTGCGCGACGCGAGTAGGGGTGCACCGGCACCGGCGCGCCCTGCGGGTCGAAACGCAGCTCCAGGGTGTGGGGGAACCTGCCGCGGACCCGGTCCATGGCACCGGCCGGGCGCACTGCGTCGGTGAGGGTGACCTGGCACCACGCCCCCTCGGCACCGCTGTGGACGGGATCGACGAGCAGGTCCTCGAGATCGCCGCGGAGCACCGCCAGGGCGCGGGGCACCGGAGCGTCAACCCCCTCGGCGTGCACCCGTCCGTCCGCGCCCACCTCAACCAGCCACGAGCCCTTGGTGTGGCGCGCCTCGCTGAACGACAACGCGAGTGGCGAGCCGCTGTAGCGGACGGACTCCTCGACGCGTTGCCGGCCGTGCAGGTGGCCGAGTGCGACGTAGTCGACGCCCTGGAAGGTCCGCGGGTGGACCGCACTGACACCGCCGACGGAGATGTCGCGTTCGGACTCGCTGGTGGCGCCGCCCGTGACGAACGCGTGGGCCATCACCACCGCCGGCGCACCGCCACGCCCGGCCAGGTCGGCCCGCACCCGCTCCATGGCGGCGCCCAGCACCCCGGCGTGCGTGCGTTCCGTCGCCCCGAGTGGCTCGGCCGCCAGTGCCGGCTCGAGGTAGGGGAGGGGGTAGACCGCAACCCCCTTGACGAGCACCGGCTCGCCGACCCCGTCGAGCCGCGAGCGGATGTGCAGTCCTGCGCGTGCGAGCAGGTCGCTGGCGAAGCCCAGCCGGATCGCGGAGTCGTGGTTGCCGCTGGAGAGCACGACGGAAGCGCCCGCGTCGACCAGGCGCGTCACTGCCTCGGACAACAGCCCGACCGTGTCGGGAGCCGGCATCGCACGGTCGTAGACGTCGCCGGACACCAGCACGGCGTCCACCGACTCGGCCCGCACGACCTCGACGAGGTGGTCGACGAAGGCGGCCTGGGCACCGAGCAGCCCCACCTGGTGGAAGGACCGCCCGAGGTGCCAGTCGGAGGTGTGGATCAGCCGCACACCCGCAGGCTAGGAGAGGGATCCGACAGCCGTTGGCAGGCGCGCCCGGTGTGTGGTTGGGTCAGTTCGTGGGAGAAGAGGTCAACGCGCAGAGCTACACGCGCGAGCAGCGCCAGCGCTACCGCGAGAAGGTGCGCCAGAACCTCGACGTGTTCGAGCGCATGCTCGCCACCAGCTCCTTCGAGTTCGAGCGCCCGATGACCGGCATGGAGATCGAGCTCAACCTCGTCGACGAGTCCTTCCAGCCCAAGTTCGCCAATGCCGAGGTGCTCGAGGAGATCGCCGACCCGGGCTTCCAGACCGAGCTGGCCCAGTACAACATCGAGCTCAACGTGCCGCCCCGACCGCTCCCCGGCGACGCTGCGATCGAGCTCGAGCAGGAGATGCGCGACAGCCTCAACAAGGCGGACCAGGCGGCCCGCAAGCGGGGCGCGCGCATCGTCGCGGTCGGCATCCTGCCGACGATCATGCCCGAGCACTTCGAGGGCGAGTGGATCAGCGCCAACAACCGCTACACCGCGCTCAACGACTCGATCTTCTACGCCCGCGGCGAGGACATCTACCTCGACATCGAGGGACCGACGGGGGAGCGGGTGGCGACCTACTGCGGCTCGATCGCCCCGGAGTCCGCGTGCACGAGCGTCCAGCTGCACCTCCAGGTGGCGCCCCAGGACTTCGCCGCGCACTGGAACGCCGCCCAGGCGCTGGTCGCGCCCCAGATCGCGCTCGCGGCCAACAGCCCGTTCTTCTTCGGGCAGCGGCTGCACGCCGAGACGCGGATCGAGCTGTTCAGCCAAGCCACCGACACGCGCAGCATCGAGCTGAAGAACCAGGCGGTCCGCCCGCGAGTCTTCTTCGGGGAGCGCTGGATCACCTCGATCTTCGACCTGTTCGAGGAGAACGTGCGCTACTTCCCGGCGCTGCTCGCCGAGGTGAGCGACGAGGATCCCGTGTCCATGCTCGAGGCGGGCGAGGCCCCGAGCCTGCACGAGCTGCGGCTGCACAACGGGACGGTCTACCGCTGGAACCGCCCGATCTACGACGTGGTGAACGGCACCCCGCACCTGCGGGTGGAGAACCGCGTCCTGCCCGCCGGTCCGACCCTGGTCGACGTCCTGGCGAACGCGGCGTTCTACTACGGCGTCATCCGCAAGCTCGCCTCCGACGACCGGCCGCTGTGGACCAAGATGAGCTTCGCTGCCGCCGAGCAGAACTTCCACAACTCTGCCCGCGACGGCATCGAGTCCCGCCTCTACTGGCCGGGTTTCGGTGAGGTTCGCGCCGACGAGCTGGTGCTGCGCCACCTGCTCCCGATGGCGCACCAGGGGCTCGAGGAGTGGGGCGTCTCCGCCCGCGTCCGCGACCGCTACCTCGCGGTCATCGAGGGTCGGTGCAAGGCCGGAGCCAACGGCGCAACCTGGCAGACCGACGCGGTCGCCAAGCTCCAGTCCTCGGGGCTGGACCGGCAGAGCGCTCTCGCCGCCATGCTCGATGCCTACGTGCAGCACATGCACAGCAACGAGCCGGTGCACACCTGGGCGCTGCCCTAGCC
>JAICSZ010000176.1 GCA_025936615.1 Pedococcus sp.
CGGGGCCTACTGGGGGAGCAGGACGCCGTCGATGATGTAGACGGTGGCGTTGGCGGTCTGGACGTTCCCGCAGACGACCTTGGCCTTGCCGACCTCGTAGGTGTCGCCCATCTTGGTCACCGTGATCGTGCTCCCGGCGAGGGTCTTGTGGTCACCCGCGAGCTGGCCGGGGGAGAGCCGGCCCTGCACGACGTGGTTGGTGAGGACCTTGGTGAGCAGTCCCTTGGGGTCCTTCATCGCCGCGTCCATGGTGTCCTTGGGGACTGCCGCGAAGGCGTCGTTGGTCGGCGCGAACACGGTGATGTCCTTGGCGGTGTTCAGGGTGTCGACCAGGCCGGCCGCCTTCACCGCTCCGACGAGCTGGCTGAGGACCGGGTTGTTGGCGGCCGCGGTCGCCACGGGGTCGGTGGCCATGCCGGCGAAGGACCCCTTGCCGTCTTGCGGGACGGCGGAGCAGGCCGGCCCGAACGGCTCGGCCGCCATGTCGCTCGAGGACGAGGAGCTCGACGAGGACGAGCTCGACGACGAGGAGGGCATCGTCGAGGAGGACGAGTCCCCACCGGCCGTGTCGTTGCTGGAGCTGCCACAGGCGGCGAGGCCGAGCGGCAGGGCGAGGGTGAGCGCAGCGATCGTGCTGCGGCGGGCGAGGCGCATGGTGTCTCCTTGGTGGATGTCATTGGGACACAGTCAATTCGGCGCCGGGCGCCGGTTGGATTGCCAGCGAGCTGGCTCGGTCAGGCGATGTTGACGACGATGGCGTGGTAGCCCGAGGCGCCGGACGGAAAGGGCTCGGCGCGACGGTCGGTCTGCACCGCGCCGGTGCCGTCGGTGGCCCGCACGGTGAGGTCGTGGCGGCCCTTCGTGGCGGGCCACATCCAGTACCACTGGCGCCAGTAGTCGGTGCCGCCGTCCGGGCCGAGCGTTGCGCGGTGCCACGGGCCGTCGTCGACGCGTACCTCCACCGCCTCGATCCCCCGGCCCTGCGCCCAGGCGACACCGCCGATCGCGAGGGGCCCGGGCTGGTAGGTCGCCAGCCCCCTGGGCGTGTCGATCCGCGACTGCGTCTTGACCTCGGCCCTGGCGGCCCAGCCCCGCTTGGTCCAGTAGGCCTCGCGCTCCGCGTACGTCGTGGCTCGCAGGCGGGTCAGCCACTTGGTGGCACCGACGTAGCCGTAGAGCCCCGGTGTCAGCAGCCGCGCGGGGAACCCCCGCTCCGGCGGCAGTGGCCGCCCGTCGATGCCCACCGCAACGATCGCGTCGCGGTCGTCGGTGAGGGCAGTGATCGGCGTCGAGATGGTCATGCCGTCGGTCGACGCGCTGAGCACCTGGTCGACACCGCTGCGGACCCCCGCCCGCTCGAGGAGGTCGCGCACGCGCACGCCGAGCCACCTGGCCGAGCCGACGTAGGGACCGCCAACCGGGTTGCTGACGCAGTTGAGGGTGATGTCCTTCTCGACCATCGGCAGCGCGAGCAGGTCCGTGAAGCTCAGGGTGAACGGGCGCTCGACGTCTCCGTCGACCACGAGCCGCCACGACGAGGTGTCCACGCGTGGGACCACGAGCGCGGTGTCGACGCGGTAGAAGTCCTTGAGCGGGGTGCGAAACGGGCTGACTCCCTGCACTGTCCCCTCGATGCCGGTGGGCAGCGCAGCTGGCGTGTTGGTCGGCTGGGGGAGGACGACCGAGGTCGGGGCCGTCTTCCGGGTGGCGAACTGCTGGCCGAGCGTGCCGACCGCTGCGGCGCCCGCGGTGACGCCGACGGCTCCGAGCAGGAACGTGCGCCGCGGCGGCGCGCCGGCGGAGCCTGCTGCGTATGCCGTGTGGTCCAGCGGCGACTCGTGGGTCGCCGTGTCGAGGGGGCCGGCTGTGGGCAGGAGCCGGCGCAGGCCGGCCAGCGTGGCGACCCCCACGAGGGCCGCTGCCACGCTGGGGACGGCGTCGGCCGGCGTCGCCGCCGGCCGGGCGAGCGCGGCTGCGCAGGCCAGCGCAGCCAAGACCACGAGGAGGCCGGCGGCGGTCCGCGGCCGTCGCGCTGAGGCCAGGCCGATCGCAGCCGCCGCTACCGCAGTGACGACCGCGACCGAGGCCAGCAGGACGGGCTTGTCCGCTGTGCCCAGCTGCTGGACCGCCCACTCCTTGACCGGGGTGGGCGTGGCGTCGATGACCGTCGAGCCCACCGCAAGGACGGGGGAGGCGGAGGGGGCGACCCATGCGGCGAGGAGGTGACCGGCGGCCATGCCGGCGGCTGCGGCGAGCAGTCCGCACACGGCATACGGCCACAGCGAGCGACGGACGGCGGGGTGCATGTGGGAGGTTCGTCGCGCCACCGGCTCCCGGATGGGCGACGGTGGCGGCCGCGCGAGGTTTGGCGGGGCGCCCGGGCGGGCAGCGACCATTGAGTGTGCGACGACCAGGACAGCTGCGTGTTCCACCGGCGACTCGTCGGGTGAGTCGTGAACAAGGCGCAGAGCGACGTCTGGTGGAAGAACACCATCACCTACTGCCTGGACGTCAAGACGTTCCTCGACTCCGACGGTGACGGCTGGGGGGACCTGGCGGGGCTGGAGCGCAAGCTCGGCTACCTGCGCGACCTCGGGGTGGGCTGCATCTGGCTCACGCCTTGCTACCCCTCGCCGATGCGGGACGACGGCTACGACATCAGCGACTTCTACTCCGTCGACCCGCGTCTGGGCACGCTGGGGGAGTTCGTGGAGCTCGTGCGCACCGCCCACGCACTCGGGATGCGCGTGGTCATGGACCTCGTGGTCAACCACACCTCCGACGAGCACCCCTGGTTCACCCAGGCAGCGGCGGACAAGGGGTCCAGGTACCACGACTACTACCTCTGGTCGCAGACCCGGCCGGACCCACAGCCACCCGTCGTGTTCCCCGGTGAGCAGAAGGAGACGTGGAGCTGGAACCGCAGCGCCCGGCGCTACTACTTCCACCGCTACCACGACTTCCAGCCCGACCTCGCCTTCGGGCACCCGGGCGTGCACGACGAGATCCACCAGATCCTGGGCTTCTGGCTCGAGCTGGGGATCGACGGCTTCCGCGTGGACTCGCTGCCCTTCCTGGTCGACAAGCCAGGCCGGGAGGACGAGCCGGTCGAACAGCGTCACGGCGACCTGCGCACCCTGCGCGACTTCCTCAGCCGGCGCAACGGCGAGGCCGTGCTGCTGGGAGAGGCCAACGTGCCGGTCGAGGAGCAGCGCCGCTTCTTCGGCGACCCCTCCTGCCCGCACGACGAGTCCGAGGCGCAGGTGCTGTTCGACTTCGAGATGCAGGCGAGCATCTGGCTGGCCCTGGCGCGCGGCTGCGCCGAGCCGGTCGCGCGCGCGCTGCGTGGACGACCCGACCTCCCGGACTCGTGCACGTATGCCGTGTTCGCCCGGCACCACGACGAGCTCACCTTCGAGCAGGTGCTGTCCAAGGCCGAGGCGCAGGAGGTCAGGGCGGCCTTCGACCCCGACGGCGTCGGGTGGATCTACGACCGGGGGCTGCGCCGCAGGCTGGCTTCCCTGCTCGGTGGCGACGAGGCACGGGTGCGGCTGGCCATCTCGCTCGTGATGGCACTGCCGGGCATGCCCGTCCTGCACTATGGCGACGAGATCGGGCTGCGCGACGACCTGGGCCTGCCCGGCCGCTTGGCGACCCGCCCGCCGATGCGCTGGAGCCCGGGTGACGGGGGCTTCTCGACGGCGCCGACGAAGGCGTGGGTGCGTCCTCCGGCGCCAGCGGGCGGTGGTGTCGAGGACTCCGTGGCAGAGCAGCGCGCCGGCCCCGACTCGGTGTTGTCCTTCACGCGCCACGTCATGTCGCTGCGGCGTGACTGCCAGGAGATCGGGCACGGTGCCAGCCGCGTGCTCGAGTCGCCCGACCCGGGGGTGCTCCTCGTGCAGAGCACCTGGCTCGACGGCGTGGTGCTGACGGCACACAACCTGTCGGACCGGCGGGTGGAGCGTGCGCTGGGCGACGACCTGCCCGATGAGCCCCTCGACGACGCCGTCGACCTCACCGGTTCCCGCCTCGTCGACCTCCGCGAGCCGATGTCCCTGGACCCGTTCGGCATGCGCTGGCTGCGCCTGCGCGAACCCGGCCGGATCAGCCGGTCGAGCGCCGGCCACGCGTCGGCCGCGCCGTGAGGCGGCCGGGTAGGCGGGGGGTCCGTCAGCGGGCAGGAGTGCGACGCGGAGCCAGCAGCAGGGCCTGGTCGGGCTGCACCGCACCGTCGTAGCGGGCGAGCTCCCCGTTGCCCTCGAACGCCTGGCTGTCGACGTGCACCTCCCAGTCGCCCTCCAGTGGCACCTGCTTGGCTCGGGCTGTGAAGTTGACCAGCACCACCACCTGGTCCTCGCCGAGCGAGCGTCGGTAGGACAGGACCCCGCGGGCCAGGTCGAGGTGGTGCCAGCTCCCGAACTGCAGGACCGGACTGCTGCGCCGGAGGCGGATGAGCCGCCGGTGCAGGTTGAGTATCGAGTCGGGGTCTTCGCGCTGCGCCTCGGCGCTCAGCGTGTCGGAGTCCGGTGGGAACGGCCGCCACGGGTCCGCTCCGTCCCATCCGTGGGGAGGCTCCCTCAGCCACGGCATGGGCCCGCGCGCGACGTCACGGCCGGCTGGGTCCACCATCTGCGTGCGCCGCAGGTCGAGGTCCTCCAGGCCAAGCTCCTCGCCCTGGTACACGAAGATGGTGCCCCGCAGCGTCAACAACAGCACCGCGGCGGCGCGGGCGCGCTGCATCGAACCGCCGTAGCGGGTTCGCAGGCGCGAGTTGTCGTGGTTGGACAGGGTCCACACCGGCCAGGCGTCCGCGGGGTCGAGCTGCTGCTCGATCGTCGTCACGAGCATCCGCCAGATGATCGGGTCCCACGGGGCGTCGAGAGGCGGGAAGTTGAAGGTCAGCTGCAGCTCGTCGCCCTGCCCGTAGTACGTGACGATCTGGGCCTCCTTGCGCAGGTTGACCTCGCCCACGAGCACCCGGTCGCCGTCGTAGGAGTCGGTCAGTCTTCGTACCCGGCGCAGCACCTCATGGGTCCGCGGGTGGTCGTTGAAGCCGTTGATCGGCTCACCCGCGAAGCACCTGTCGTCGTCGGAGAAGCTCAGGTCCTTGCCAAGGCACTGGGTGGAGTCGATGCGGAACCCGTCGACACCACGGTCGAGCCAGAACCGCAGGCCGTCCAGCATCGCCTCGACGACGTCCTCGTGGTACCAGTTCAGGTCCGGCTGCTGGGGGAGGAAGAAGTGGAGGTAGTACTGGTCCGTCCCCTCGTCGAGGGTCCACGTGCTCCCGGAGTCGATAGCCGACC
>JAICSZ010000357.1 GCA_025936615.1 Pedococcus sp.
GCTCCGCGGCCCGGTGCAGCAGCCCGACGTCGTACGAGCCCATCCGGGAGAACAACGGCATGTAGTGGGCGCGCTGCAGCACGTTGACCGAGTCGATCTGCAGCACCGCGGTGCGCGCGAGCGTCCGGTTGAACGTCCGCATGGTCGGGACGGTGTGCCGCGGGTCGCGGAACCCCTGGGCCACGAGGGCGACGCGGCGGGCCTGGACGCGGGACAGCGTCGGAACTCGTCGGCCGGGCCCCATCAGGGGATGTCGAGCAGCTTCTCGCGCACGGCGTACATCACGGCCTCCATGCGCGAGTGCAGCTGGAGCTTCTCCAGGATGTTGCGGACGTGGTTCTTCACCGTGTTCTCGCTGATGAACAGCCGCTTGGCGATCTCGCGGTTGTTGAGCCCCTGGGCGACGAGCTTGAGGACCTCGAGCTCACGGTCGGTCAGCCGGGGCGTGGGCACCTGCTGGCGGTCCGAGCGGGACATCTGCTTGAACTCGTCGAGGAGCTTGATCGCCATCGACGGGCTGATCAGCGACTGGCCGTCCGCGACCACCCGGACCGCCTGGGCCACCTCGTCGATCGAGGAGTCCTTGAGCAGGTAGCCCGACGCGCCGTTCTTCACGGCGTCGTAGAGGTCCGCCTCCTCGTCGCTGACCGTCAGCATGATGATCTGCGCGGTGGGCGCGACCTCCTTGATCGCGACGCAGGCCTCGATGCCGGACCGCTTCGGCATCCGGACGTCCATCAAGATGACGTCGGGTACGGCGGACGCGGCGAGCTCCGTGGCCGCGACACCGTCCCCCGCCTCACCCACGACCTCGATGTCGTCCTCCACCCCCAGGAGCATCGTCAGCCCCCGCCGGAAGAGCTCCTGGTCGTCGACGACAGCCACCCGGATCGGCTCACCGCCGCTCTTCGGTTCCCGCCCCTGGTCCGTCACGAGATGCATCATGGCACGCGGCGCGGCCGTCGTGAGCGTGTTTCAGCGTCGGATCGGCCGGGGGGCACTCGCCGCTCAGGTCACGTCGAGCGAGATGACGCCGTAGTCGTAGCCACGGCGGCGGTAGACCACGGAGGGTCGCTCGCTGTCCTTGTCCACGAACAGGAAGAAGTCGTGACCGACCAGCTCCATCTCGTACAACGCCTGGTCGAGGGTCATCGGTGCCGCCTTGTGGCTCTTCTCCCGGACCACCAAGGGCCCGTCTCCGGTCACCGCGATCGGCCCGACCTGACGCTCGGCCGCGGCGTCGTCGGCGATCGCGGCTCCGTCATCGCCGAGGTGCGCGTCGGCCAGCGCGCGCCCCACCGAGACCGGGGTGTGCCGCCCGCGGTGCACCCGCTTGCGGTCGGCCGCGCGACGCATCTGGCCCGCCATCTTGTCCAGCGCCTGGTCGAGGGCGGCCATCTTGTCCTCCGCGGCGGCCTCCGCACGGATCACGGGGCCTCTCGAGAATGCGGTGAGCTGGACGCGGACGGCACGGTCGGCCTGCCGGGGGTTGCGCTCCTTGGCCACCTCCACCTCGACCCGGATCACGCGTTGGTCGTGCTTCTCCAAGCGGGCGAGCTTCTCCTCGACATGACCGCGGAACCGGTCGGTCAGCTCGCACTGCCGGCTGTTGAGCACGATGTCCATCGACAACCTCCCCAGGTTCGGTGCTGGTGTTGGAGTAACCGTGACCATTCCGAGCAGAACTACACGGGCCCGTCCCCGTCGCTCGGGTGCTGCTGGCTGGAGTCCGTCCGGCCGACCTGGTCTTCGACCCCACAACCGCCTGCTGAGGCTTCCGCAGCTTCTCCGCCACTACCGGCCTTCTCCCCCGGCAACGTCGTGTCGGACGACGAGCGGGAGGCAGGACTTACCACTAAGCCGCACCGTGATCGACACACACGGAAGTGCCCGTGCGGTGTCTTACGTGGACCGCTTCGCCTGCGACTGGCATCGGCTTGCCGGTGAGGCTGCCGGCAGGTGCAGGAGCCGGCTCGAAGACCGTCCCCCCACTCGCTCGGCGCTGCCCCGGCGCAACCACGGACCCGGACGGACTCCATGACAAGACGTTAGTCTCCCCGTTCGAGGAACGGTAGCGATCCCCCCGATTCCCATCCAGATCGCGCAGCGAGCCGCTTGCGCGTCGCGGCGACGGCGGCGATGCCCAGGACCGGTGTTCCGGCCTCCTCGAGGGCACGCTGCGCCTCGCGGGCGGTGGACCCGGTGGTCAGGACGTCGTCGACGACCACCACCAGCACGTCCGGGCCCTGAAGCGCGACGCGCCGCGACCGCATCGACCCGACCAGGTTGCGGGCGCGGTCCGCGGCGTCGAGCGTCGCCTGGTCGAGGACCGGGCCGCCCGCGACGAGCTGACGGCGCACCGAGGCCTCGATCCCTCGGCGCCGCAGGCCCGCCGCGGCGACCCTCGCCACCCGAAGGAGCGGGTCGTGACCGCGGCGCCGGACCACGCCCGGACGGGACGGCACCGGCACCAGCTGCACCCTGGTGCGCGGTCCCGGCTCCGCCATCGCCTCGAGCAGGTCCAGCAGCACAGCGGAGAGAACCTGCCCCAGCGGGCTCGCCAGCGCGAACACGGCGTGCTCCTTGTGCTCGTTGACCAGCATCTTGAGCAGTCCGTCGTACTCACCGGCGGCGAAGGGCACCGCCAGGCCTGGAGGCGTCGGCGTCGGCCAGGCGACCCGGCCGCCGTCCGGCAGCAGGCCGGCGCACTCCGCGCACAAGGCACGGCCGGGTGCCTTGCAGCCGACGCACGCGGCACCCAGCGCGAGGTCGCGCCCCGCGTCGGCGAGCGCGGACAGCCACGGGTGGGTACGCATCGCGACCCAGCGTGACCTCGACCCGCGGTGGGCGCCAGCGGCGACGTCACTGCCTGTGGAGGATGAGGCAGCTCCGTCTGGTTGTTCCGAGGCGCCGGCCGCCGAACGACTCACCGTGCGTCGCCGTCGTAGCGGTTGGAAAATTCTTCAGAAATCTCTTGCACACAAGGGGTTTCGGGGTCGTTCTGGCCCCGAAACTGTCGGTGCTCGGTGACAGGGTTCGACTCATGAGCGAGCCCGCGATCACCCCGCCCGGCGACGGCATCGGCCCTGCCGCAGTTGGTGATTTGCGGGAGCTGGATGCGCGGGGTGTGGTGGAGGCGATCGTCGCCTCCCGGCGGGCGGCGGATGCCCATGAGGCGCGGTTGTTGGCGTTGGCGGTGCACTTCGTGGACCTGCACC
>JAICSZ010000289.1 GCA_025936615.1 Pedococcus sp.
AGACGAGCAGCCGGTCCGGAAGCACCTCCACGCGCTCACCGATGCCGGCCACCTGCTCGGCCTGGGTCGTGTGGTCGTCGATGTCGAAGCGCAGCTCGAGCACCTCGCGGGTGGAGTAGCTGTCGATGAGCTCGCGCGGCGACCCCTCGGCGACGATCCGCCCATGGTCCATGACGACGAGCCGGTCGCACAGCTGCTCCGCCTCGTCCATGTAGTGGGTCGTCAGCACCAGTGTCACGCCGGACCGCTTGAGCCGGAACAGCCTGTCCCACAACACATGTCGGGCCTGTGGGTCGAGCCCGGTGGTGGGCTCGTCGAGCAGCAGGACCTCTGGGCTGTTGATGAGCGAGCGCGCGATGGTGAGCCGCCGCTTCATGCCACCGGACAGCGGTTCCACCCGGTCGTTGGCGCGGTCGGTGAGCTGCGCGAAGTCGAGCAGCTCGGCCGCGCGCGAGCGGACCTCCTTGCGGGACAACCCGAAGTACCGCCCGTAGACCCAGAGGTTCTCGGCGACGGTCAGCTCCTCGTCGAGCGTGTCGCTCTGGGGACAGTTGCCGAGCCTGGCGCGGATCGCGGGGCCGTCGGTCGCCGGGTCGAGCCCGAAGAGCCGCAGCTCCCCCGCGCTCACGGGCGACACGCACCCCACCATGCGCATCGTCGAGGACTTCCCGGCGCCGTTGGGGCCGAGGAACCCGAAGCACTCCCCCTTGCGGACCGCGAAGTCGATGCCGTCGACCGCGGTGAAGTCGCCGAACTCCTTCGTCAGCCCTGTGGCACGCAGCAGGACGGCGTCGTCAACACCCAGGTCGTCGGCACTCACCGGCCCAACGCTATCGACTCGGCGCGCAGAGCACTCACCGGTTTTGCGCTGCCGCCAGCTCCGAGCGGAGCAGGCGTGCCAGGTCGGTCGCCGGGAGCCTGCGCAGCCGTTCGTGCCCAGCGCCCGCCCACAGGTGGACCAGCTCGGTCTCGCCGTTCGCCTTGCCGAGTGCCCGCAACGGTGCGGTCGCGTGGTGGACGTGCGGGTATGCCGCGGGGGCGGCTGCCGAGTAGAGCTCGGTCCACGTCGTGGCCAGCGCACGGGCGCTGCGGCCCGTGAAGGCGCGCGTCACCGTGGTGCCGTGCAGGTGGGTGAGCGCGTGCGCGTGCACGGGCGCCGTCCCCGCCTCGGGGCAGGTGAGGAACGCGGTGCCGAGCGCCACGGCGCTCGCCCCGGCGCCGAGCAGCTCTGCCGCCTCCCCACCGGTCATCACGCCACCGGCCGCCATCAGCGGCAGCTGGGTGCGCCCGCGCAGGGAGGCCACGAGCTCGCGGACCGGCTGTTGGTCCACGCCGGTGTCGACCGGGCCGCCCCGGTGGCCACCGGCCTCCCAGCCCTGCGCAACCAGGCCGTCGACACCCAGCTCGACCGCCCACTCGGCCTCGTCGGGCTCGTTGACCGTCACCCACACCTGCGACCCGGCCGACTGGAGCCGCTGGACCACCTCGGCGGGCGGCCACGCGAACGAGAAGCTCACGACGGGAGGGGCGCTCTCCACGAGCACCTCCACCTTGGCCTCGAAGCGGTCGTCGTCGTACCTCGGCTCACCCAGCTCCACACCCGCCGCGGCCGCCCACGGAGCCAGCACCGCGGCATACCGCTCGGCGTCCGCCTGCATCGCCGGGAGGTTCGGCGAAGGCGCAAAGATGTTGACACCAAAGGGTTCCGACGTCGCGGCGCGGAACGCGGCGATGTCGTCGCGGACCCGCTCCGGCGGCAGGTAGGCGCCGGCCAGGAAGGGGAAGACGCCACCCTCGGACGCGGCGAGGGCGAGGGCGACGGTGCTCGGGCCGCCGGCCATGGGGGCGAGCACGAGCGGGTGACGGGCCCAGTCCGGGGTGGTCACCGCTGCGGCCTCCGGTCGACCCCGAGGCGTCGCGACTCCGGCACCCCCATGTCGTCGCACAGCGCGACCCACACCGTGCGCGGCGCCTCACCCGCCTCGAGCGCCTCGTTGACCGTGCGGTCGCCGAGGGCGTGCAGCAGGTGGCGGCCGGCGAGGGAGGTCGCGTAGGCCTCACCGAACTCGTCGTTCATCAGTTCCCAGAACTTGCTCAGCCGCACCCGTGGAGTCTATGCAGCCGAGCGATCCGCTCAGTCGAGGTGGTGGAACCGGGGCCAGAGGCGCAGCCACGGCTCGACGGGGTCGCGACAGACCGCCACCGGAGCTCCCTGCTCCTCGTTGTCCACGTCGACCTCGTTGTCCAGCCGCGCCACGACCTGGCACGAGCCGAACAGGTCGCGCACGTCGTCGTACTGGTACCCCACGACGAGGACCACGCGGGTGTCGTCGGTGGGCCGCCGTACGTCCGCGAGGGCGTTCTGGCCGCTGACCGGGGCGGGCAGGCCGAGCGGGCCGCCGAAGCGCTCGATGGCACCGGCCTCCCCGTAGTTGGACGCGACCACCGCGGTGGGGTGATCAGGAGCCTGCCGGTATGCCGCCGCCACCTGCGCGACGTAGCGCGGCCAGCCCACCTGGTCACCGACGAGGGGGCTGGTGTCGGGCAGCGGGGTCGCCCCCACGCGGTCGAGGGGGACGAGCGGCAGCGCCAGCAGGAGGGACACGGCGGCGTTGACCGCGAGCAGCACCACGGCGACCGGGCGCCACCCCCGCCGGGCACCCAGCCAGCGAGCGACCGGGACGCAGCCCGCGGCATACATCACGCTCACCAGGTGCACGGGGTAGTGCGGCTGGGCGCCGGAGCCGTACGTGAAGGCCAGCAGCACGCCGAAGCCGACCACCGGGAAGCCGAGCTGCCCGCGTCGTTCGCGCCGCAGCAGCCAGACGATGCCCGCCACCCAGACCGCGACCAGGGGCGGCCCGAGCATGACCAGGAGCAGCAGCGGTGCCTGGCTACGGACGTCGTCCGCGTTGTTGGCCGACAGGGCGGCGCCCATCTCGAGCTGGGGCCAGTCGTTCGTCGCCTGGTAGAGCAGGTTCGGCAGGGCGACCAGCAGACCGGCGCCCGCGCCCGTCCACAGCCACGGCGACCGGAACGCGCTGCGCGGCCCGAGCAGCGCGATGCCCGCGACCAGCCCGACCACGACCACCGCCACGAGCAGCCGGTTGTAGGTCGCCACACCCGCCGCCACCCCGGCCGCCAGCCACCACCGCGGACCGTCCGTGGCCGCCCGCAGGACGCACAGCACCACCACGGCGATCAGGAGGAGGTCGACCGTCGAGGTGAGCAGCACGTGGCCGAGCGCCAGCGGCATGGCAGCGAACGCATAGCCCCATGCGGCAAGCGCCTGCGCCCCCCGTGCCCCGCCGAGCTCACGGCAGATGAGCCCGACGACCACGACGGACAGGGCGGCGCAGAGGGTTGCGGGGATGCGCAGCGCCCACACCTCGTCGGCCAGGTGGGTCGTCAGCCTGGCCAACAGCGGGGTGAGCGGAGGCTGGTCGACGTAGCCCCAGGCAGGGGGCAGCATCCGGTAGTACAGCTCGTCGCGGTGGTACCCGTAGCCCGTGGACCCCAGGGCCAGGACCAGGGCCTGGACCACGGCGGCGGGGAGGACGACGGCCCAGGCGATCGGTGTCCGGCGCGCAGGCTCCCCCACCCGTCGCACTGTAGCCACCCGCCGGGTGTCGGTCGCGGGTGAGAGGCTGGGCACCTCATGGCAGGCGACGTCCTCGACCGGTTCTCCCCCGCCACCGCTGCGTGGTTCAGGAGCTCCTTCAGCGCGCCCACGGATGCCCAGGCGGGTGCCTGGGAGGCGGTCAGCTCGGGGCACCACGCGCTCGTCGTCGCCCCCACCGGGTCCGGCAAGACCTTGTCCGCGTTCCTGTGGGCCCTGGACCGCCTCGCCAGCGAGCCGCCGCCCGCCGAGAAGCTGAGGCGCTGCCGGGTCCTCTACGTCTCGCCCATGAAGGCGCTCGCCGTCGACGTCGAGCGCAACCTGCGCTCACCCCTGGTCGGCATCGGCCACGCGTCCCGTCGCCTCGGGCTGGAGCCACCCGCCACCACGGTGTCCGTGCGCAGCGGCGACACGCCGGCAAACGAGCGCCGCGCCTTCGCCCG
>JAICSZ010000070.1 GCA_025936615.1 Pedococcus sp.
AGGTAGAAGTCGTCGAGGCCGAAGTCGCGTAGCAACGAGAGCACGAAGTCGAGCAGGTGCTTGATCTCAGCCGGCGCCTGCTCCGAAGTGCAGTAGGAGTGCGAGTCGTCCTGGGTGAGACCGCGCACGCGGGTGAGCCCGTGCACGACTCCCGACTTCTCGTAGCGATAGACGGTGCCGAACTCGAACAACCGCATCGGCAAGTCGCGATAGGAGCGCCCGCGCGACCGATAGATGAGGTTGTGCATCGGGCAGTTCATCGCCTTGAGGTAGTAGTTGCTGCCCTCCATCTCCATCGGCGGGAACATCGTGTCGCCGTAGTACGGCAGGTGCCCGGAGGTGTGGAACAGCCCCTCCTTGGAGATGTGCGGGGTCCCGACGTACTGGAAGCCCTCCTCGATGTGGCGCTGACGGACGTAGTCCTCCATCTCACGCTTGATCACCCCTCCCTTGGGGTGGAACACCGCCAGGCCCGAGCCCAGCTCGTCGGGGAAGGAGAACAGGTCGAGCTCGGCACCGAGCTTGCGGTGGTCGCGCTTCTCGGCCTCGGCGAGCCGGTCGAGGTAGGCCTTGAGGTCGTCCTTGGTCGGCCACGCGGTGCCGTAGATGCGTTGTAGCTGTGGGTTCTTCTCGCTGCCACGCCAGTAGGCGCCGCCGCTGCGCATCAGCTTGAAGGCGTTGCCGAGGACCTTGGTGGACGGCACGTGGGGTCCACGGCACAGGTCACCCCACGCGCGGGTGCCGTCGCGGTGCAGGTTGTCGTAGACGGTGAGCTGCGCACCGCCGACCTCGACCGAGGCTCCCTCGGCGGCGTCCTCTGCAGCGCCCCCCTTGAGACCGATCAGCTCGATCTTGAACGGCTCGTCGGCGAGCTCCTTGGCGGCGTCCTCGTCGCTGACCTCGCGGCGCACGAAGGTCTGGCCCTCGTTGACGATCCGCTGCATGACCTTCTCGAGCGCCTTGAGGTCCGCGGGGTCGAAGGGCTCGGCAACGTCGAAGTCGTAGTAGAACCCGTCCCGCACCGGTGGACCGATGCCCAGCCTCGCCTTGGGGTTGACCTCCTGCACCGCCTGCGCGAGGACGTGGGCGGCGCTGTGGCGCAGCACATTGAGACCGTCCTCCTCCTGTGCGGTCACCGGCTCGACGACATCACCCTCGGCGAGGACGTGCGCCAGGTCGCGCAGCTCGCCGTTGACCCGCGCGACGAGAACCGCCTTGTCGCCCACGAACAGGTCGGCCGCCGTCGTCTGTCCAGGCACCGATCGCTCGCTTCCAGCGACGTTGACGGTGATCTGGGCAGGCACTCTGGGGCTCCCGGTGTGTGGTGCGGACGTGGTGCCCCGATGCTATCGGCCGGCTGTTCGGCGGTGCGACGCAGTTCCCCCGGTCGCACGTGAGCGCGGAGCCATGGCGTTGGATGGTGGGGTGCGCGCACCGGCAGCCCGTCTGGTCATCGAGGAGGTCCCCTTCACCGACCCCCGGGTGCAACGCCTGGTCGCGGAGGTGCAGGCGTACTACGTGGTCCTCTACGGCAACCCGGACGAGTCACCGGTGGACCCCGCCCAGTTCGAGCCCCCGACGGGGCGCTTCCTGCTCGGCACGGTGGGTGGTGATCCGCTCGCCATGGGCGGGTGGCGCCTGCGCCCCGAGCTCACGGGGGTGCTCGGTGGTCGGGTGGCTGAGGTGAAGCGGATGTTCGTCTCCCCGAACGCGCGACGGCGCGGTCACGCGAGCGGGATGCTCGCGGCCCTCGAGCAGAGCGCTGAGCGCGCCGGCGTCGCCATGGTGGTCCTCGAGACCGGCACCGAGCAGCCGGACGCGATCGCGCTCTACGAGAGAGCCGGCTATACGCCGACCGTCCGGTTCGGGCACTACGCCGAGTCGCAGACGGCCCGCTACTTCGCCAAGCGGCTCACCACACCAGCAGGGGGTAGACAGTAACCATGATCGTCGTCATCGCCGGAGGGCACGGCCAGATCGCCCTGCGCCTCGCGAAGGAGCTGTCCGATCGTGGGCACGAGCCCATCGGGCTGCTGCGGAACCCCGACCAGCTGCCCGACCTCGAGCGCAACGGCGCGCGAGGCGAGGTGGTCGACCTGGAGCGCACGACGGTCGACGAGCTCTCGGCCATCGTCGCGGGAGCAGACGTCGTCGTGTTCGCGGCCGGCGCCGGACCGGGTAGCGGTGCGGCCCGCAAGGAGACCGTCGACCGAGCTGGCGCCGTCCTGCTCGCCGACGCTGCGCAACAAGCCGGCGTGCGCAGGTATGTGATGGTCTCCGCCATGGGTGCCGAGGACGCCGATCCCGACTCCGACGACGTGTTCCAGGTCTACCTCCGAGCCAAGGCGGCTGCCGATGCCGACCTGCGTGCCCGGGACCTGGACTGGACCATCGTGCGACCGGGTGCGCTCACGGACGATGCGCCGACGGGCGAGGTGGACCTCGGCCCGGGCCGTCCCCGCGGCAAGGTGTCGCGCGCCGACGTCGCCTCGGTGCTCGCCCAGATGATCACCACCCGCTCCGGCATCCGCAAGCAGGTCGACCTGGTCTCGGGCAGGGTGCCGGTCGCCGAAGCGGTGGCAGCCGTGAAGGACTGACTCACCGGAACCTTCGGCGAGGCTTGCCGGGCACGCCGAACGTTCGGCGTGGGTGCGAACCTTCGGCGAAGGTCTCAGCTGGAGCGGCGCCAGGTCATCGTGACGTGGGTCCGTGAGGGCTCCTTCGGTGACCGCAGCACCACCACAGCCGGGTCGGCACGGTCGTCGACCACGAGCTCCACCGTGCTCGGGAGCAGCACGGGCTTGGCGAACCACACCTGGGACGTCGACGGTCCGTCCGTGACCGGCCCCAGCACCGACAGAGCCCGCGCGTACGTCCACATCCCGTGTGCAATGGCCCGCGGGAAGCCCATGGCCTTGGCGGTCAGTGCGTGCAGGTGGATGGGGTTGACGTCACCCGCCACCGCGGCATAGGCCCTCCCCTGGCCCTCCGGCACTCGGAGGGCTGCGGCTGCGGGCCGGTCCGGCAGCTCGGGCGCTGGGGCTGGGTTCGGCGCGTCGCTCGAGCCACCGCCCCGCCGCAGGTAGGTGCTGCGCCCGTCCCAGACCCGCACCCCCGCCACGTCCACCTCGGTGACGAGGTCGACGAGCCGGCCCTTCGGGTGCGCCCGGAGGTCCTCTGCATGGACCGCGATCTCCAGGACGTCGTCGGCAGTCAGCCGCCGGTGCACGGTGATCATGTTCTCGAGGTGCACCAGGCCCGGCAGCGCGAGGGGAAAGGCGCCGTCGGCCATGAGCTCCATCTGGAGCGGGAAGCCGAGGACGTGCGGATAGGTGTGCGGCAGCACGTCACCGCCGGCGAACCCGCACAGGTGCTCGTAGGCCAGCACGTTGTCCCGGTCGATGGCGACAGCCTCGCGACGCACGGTCAGGTCCGGAAGTGCCCCACCCCGACCCTTCGCCGTGGCCGCGGCCCTGACGAAGAGTCTTGGCAGTGAAGGCGACTCGTGCAACGTCCGGACGGTCACGGTCACGCTCCCAGCAGGCTCTGGCCGCAGACCCGCACCACGTTGCCGGTGACCCCGGCGTTGGCGTCCTGGGCGAACCACGCGATCGTCTCGGCCACGTCGACGGGCAGGCCGCCCTGGCTGAGGGAGTTGAGCAGCCGGCCCATCTCCCGCGTCCCGAACGGGATCTTCGCGGTCATCTCCGTCTCGATGAAGCCGGGCGCCACGGCGTTGACCGTGATGCCACGTGCCCTGAGCCCCTCGTCCCCACCGAGCGCGTCCACCAGTCCGATCACGCCCGCCTTGGAGCCGGCATAGTTGGTCTGGCCGCGGTTCCCCGCGATGCCGGCCATCGACGACACCAGCACCACGTGGCCACCGTCGCGCAGCGCCCCGGGTGCGAGCAGGGCCTCGTTGATCCGCAGGATCGAGCCGAGGTTCACCTCCATCACGGACGCCCACCTGGACTCGTCCATGTTGGCGAGCAGCTTGTCCCGGGTGATCCCCGCGTTGTGCACGACGACGTCGAGTCCGCCGTGCCGCTCCTGCGCGTGCGAGAGGATCCGCGCCCCCGCATCGGCCGCGGTCACGTCCAGCTGAAGCGCTGTGCCACCGACCCGGTTCGCGGTGCGCGCCAAGGCCTCCCCAGCGGCCGGGACGTCGACGCACACCACGGTCGCACCGTCGCGCGAGAGCACGCCGGCGATGGCCGCACCGATGCCACGCGCGGCACCGGTGACCACGGCGACCTTGCCCTCGAGCGGCCGGTCCCAGTCTCCAGGCTCCACGGGCGTGCCCGTCCCCACGCGCACGACCTGGGCGTCGACGTATGCCGCGCGGCCGGACAGCAGGAAGCGCAAGGTTGCGTCGGCGTTGGCTTCGCAGCCGTCGTCCACCAGGACGAGGTTGGCGGTGGCGCCGGCGCGCAGCTCCTTGCCGATGGAGCGTGTCACGCCTTCGAGTGCCCGTCGGGCGGCCCGCTGCGCCACGGTGGAAGCCTGGGCGGGGTTGCGCCCCACCACGATGACCCGCCCGCTGGGTGCGAGCCGCTTGAGGGCCGGCGAGACCAACGCCACAAGGGCGTCCAGGTCCGTCGGGTCCGCCACCTCGGTGAGGTCCGCGACGACGGCCGCCACGCGTCCATGTGCCGGCAGCTCGTCGAGGACCTCGACGTCAGCGGCCTTGAGCAGGTCCCGCGCCCGGGACGCGAGCGGAGCGTCCCCGAGCCCACCCACGAGGACGGCACCGTCGACCAGCGGTGACCCCACGGCATACCGGCGAAGCCGCACCGGCCGGGGCAGGCCGAGCTGGGCGGCGAGCCTCTTCCCGATCGGGCTGCTCACCAGACCTGCGTAGGCCCCGGGCATCACGCCGCCTCGAGGATCGCCATGACGCCCTGACCACCGGCGGCGCAGATCGAGATGAGGCCGCGCGCGCCAGATCCCCTCTCGTGCAACATCTTCGCCAGCGAGGCGACGATCCGACCGCCGGTGGCGGCGAAGGGGTGGCCGGCCGCGAGCGACGAGCCGTTGACGTTGAGCTTGCTGCGGTCGAGCGCGCCGATGGGGCCGTCGAGCCCCAGCCGGTCGAGGCAGAACTCCTCGCTCTCCCAGGCGGTCAGGGTGGTCAGCACGGTCGACGCGAAGGCCTCGTGGATCTCGACGAGCTCGAAGTCCTGCAGCTTCATGCCGACCCGGTCGAGCAGCTTCGGCAGGGCGTAGGCAGGTGCCATGAGCAGCCCCTCGTTGCCGGTCACGTAGTCGACGGCGGCGGTCTGGGCGTCGACGAGGTGCGCCAGGACGGGCAGTCCGTGCGCGCCGGCCCACTCGTCGGAGCCGAGCAGGACCGCCGATGCGCCGTCGCTCAGGGGGGTCGAGTTGCCCGCAGTCATGGTGGCGCCCTCCCCCTTGCCGAAGACCGGCGACAGCTTGGCAAGCTTGTCCACAGAGGTGTCGAGTCGCAGGTTCTGGTCGCGGGTGAGCCCGAGGTAGGGCGTGACCAGGTCGTCGAAGAAGCCGCGGTCGTAGGCGGCTGCGAGGTGGTGGTGCGAGGCCGCGGCGAGCTCGTCCTGGGCCTCGCGGCTGATGCCCCACTGCTTGGCGGTCTGGGCCATGTGCTCGCCCATCGACAGCCCGGTGCGGGGCTCGACGTTCTGCGGGATGGCGGGCACGAGGTGGCCGGGACGCAGGCCGGTCAGCGCCTTGAGCCGCTGGCCGGTCGTCTTGGCCCGGTTGAGCTCGAGCAGCGTCTCGCGCAAGCCCTCGTTGACCGCGATCGGCGCGTCGGACGCCGTGTCGGTGCCACCGGCGATGCCGGAGTCGACCTGACCCAGCGCGATCTTGTTCGCCACGAGGATCGCGGCCTCCAGACCCGTGCCGCACGCCTGCTGGACGTCGTAGGCCGGGGTGTGCGGGGACAGGCTCGAGCCGAGCACCGACTCCCGCGTGAGGTTGAAGTCGCGGCTGTGCTTGAGCACCGCACCTGCGACCACCTCCCCGACCTGCTCGCCGGCCAGGCCGGTGCGGGCCACGAGGCCCTCGACTGCGGCGGTGAGCATGTCCTGGTTCGTGGCCTTGGCGTAGGTGCTGTTGGCCCGGGCGAACGGGATGCGGTTGCCGGCGACGACTGCCGCCCGGCGGGAGGCGTTCTTGGCTGCCACGAAGACTCCTTGAGGGTCAGGGATTACTGATACCGACGGTAGCAGGTACGCGCAGTACCTGCTACCGTCGCTGACCGTGGACAGTACTGACGGCCGCAGCACCCGCTGGGAGGAGCACCGCACCACCCGGCGCCGTGAGCTCGTCGAGGCGACGCTGCGGGCGATCCGCAAGCACGGGGCCGCGGTGGGCATGGACGAGATCGCCGCCACCGCGGGCACGTCCAAGACCGTCTTCTACCGCCACTTCACCGACCGCGACGGGTTGTATGCCGCGGTGTCGGCGAGCGTCGACGCCCTGATCCTGCGCGACCTGGGCCAGGCCGTGGGCGCCGCGGGCGGCGACCTGCTCACCGTGGAGTCCTCCCCCCGCTCGCTGGTCGCCGGGGCGATCGACGCGTACCTGCGGCTCGTCGAGAAGGACCCCGAGGTGTACCGCTTCGTGGTCAACGCGCCGCTGCTGGACTCCCGCACCGAGGGTGACCCCGCAGGGCTGGTCACCGGCCACATCGCCGAGCAGATGAGCGCGCTGGTCGCCGCCGCCCTCGATGCCGCCGGTCGAGACACAGCGCCAGCCGCCGTCTGGGGTGCGGGCCTGGTCGGCATGGTGCGTGCCGCCGCCGACCGGTGGCTGGCACGGCCCGGGGTGATGACCCGCCCACAGCTCACCGAGCACCTCACCGACCTCGCCTGGGGCGGGTTGTCCCGCGCCTGGGGAGAAGCCACCACCGAGGAGACGCGATGACCGACCTGAGCACCGCCCTGCGCCACACGCTCGACGGCCGCTGGGCCGCAGTACGCGAGCAGATCCGCGGCGAGTTCGAACCCGAGCGGTTCGCTCCCCCGTCCCACGAGCTCACCATGGAGGAGTACCGCGAACGGGTCGCCGGGCAGGTCCAGCTCATCGCTGAGTCCGGCCACCCCGCCCGCGGTTTCCCGGAGTCGATGGGCGGCAACGGCGACCTCGGTGGCTCGGTCACCGCCTTCGAGATGCTCGGGCACGCCGACCTGTCGGTCATGGTCAAGGCGGGCGTGCACTGGGGGCTCTTCGGCGGCGCAGTGGCGAACCTCGGCACCCAGCCGCACCACGCGGCATACCTGCCGTCCATCATCGACGGCACGCTGCCCGGCTGCTTCGCGATGACCGAGACCGGTCACGGCTCCGACGTGCAATCGCTCGGCACGACGGCGACCTACGACCCGGACACCGACGAGCTCGTGGTGCACACGCAGACGCCGGCCGCCCGCAAGGACTACATCGGCAACGCCGCCCGCGACGGCCGCATGGCGGCCGTCTTCGCCCAGCTGGTCACCGGTGGCGAGTCGCACGGGGTCCACTGCGTGCTCGTGCCGATCCGTGCCGAGGACGGCAGTGCCCTGCCCGGCGTCACCATCGGCGACTGCGGTGCCAAGGCCGGCCTCGGCGGGGTGGACAACGGCCGGCTCACCTTCGACCAGGTGCGCGTGCCGCGCGCCAACCTGCTGAACCGCTACGGCGACCTCGACGCGACGGGTGCGTACACCTCGCCCATCGAGAACCCGACCCGCCGCTTCTTCACCATGCTCGGGACCCTGGTGCGCGGACGGGTCAGCGTGGCGGGCGCGGCGGGTGCCGCCACCCGGACGGCCCTCACCCTGGCAGTGACGTATGCCGGTCACCGCCGACAGTTCGCGCCTCCCGGTGGTGCCGAGGAGGTCCTCCTGCTCGACTACCGCGCGCACCAGCGCAAGCTGCTGCCCGCACTGGCGAAGACCTACGCCCTCCAGCTCGCCCAGAACCAGCTCGTGTCGCTCATGCACGACGTGCAGAGTGCAGAAACCGTCGACGAGCACGCCCAGCGCGAGCTCGAGGCACGCGCCGCCGGGATCAAGGCGGTGTCGACCGCGCACGCCACCGCGACGATCCAGACCTGTCGCGAGGCCTGCGGAGGCGCGGGGTACCTGGCCGTGAACCGGCTGCCGATGCTCAAGGCGGACACCGACGTGTTCACGACGTTCGAGGGCGACAACACCGTCCTGCTGCAGCTCGTCGCCAAGGGCCTGCTCACCGACTACCGCGACGAGTTCGGCAGC